>JAHQVI010000106.1 GCA_019634405.1 Hyphomicrobiales bacterium | reverse complement strand
GTATTACGCAGGGTAATCCCTAATTTGGGATAAGGACTGTAAAATCACAGATGTGTTTTGTTGCGCCCGCCTTACGGCCAGCCTCTGAACCGCTGCCCCAGAATATGTCGCCCCTGACGGGACCGCGAATTGCGGAACCACTATCCTGCGCAATCATCAAGCGCTGAAAATGCTGATCCCGGCCATCCTGCAGCTCTGGCGCACTTACCCAGATGGGCAGGCCAAGCCGATGAAAACGCGGATCGACGGCCAGACTGCGCCCCTTGCTCAATGGCGCGCCCATCGATCCAATGGGTCCGTTTGCCGCTTCATCGCTGTCGATAATGCGGAAAAATGGATAGGACCTGTTCCGCCACATGACGCTGCGGCCTTCTGCCGGATTGGCGCGAAGCCATTCAAGCACCTTGTCGAGCGTTGCATTTTCTGCACTCAGCATCCCGCGTTCGATCAGAATTTTGCCAACCGACGTGTAGGGATGTCCGTTCTTGCCGGTAAAACCCACTCTCACCTGCTCGCCATCGGGCAGGTTCAACAGTCCGGAGCCCTGAACCTGCATCACATAAGCGTCATGGAGATCGGCGAGCCAGGCGATTTCCAGACCGCGGCCGGATATCACCCCCTGCTCGATCTCCTGCCGCGTATAGTAAGGCACAAGCCCATTGAGTCCTTTCCGTGCCGCCGTCAGATCGTCAGGCAAACTTGCTCGATCCGTCTGAGCGTCGAGCATAACCAGATCGTCCGGCAGCGCATAAACCGGCACATTATGCTGATCGTCCGGTTTCAGCGCACCGGAAAGCTCCGGTTCGAAATACCCCGTGACGAGCGCCCCTTCCGAGGGTCGTTCAATCAGATAGGGTGTAAAGAACTTCTCAAAAAACTCTCTTGCGCCTGACTGTGACCCGCCCCGCATAGCAGCGGCCCCGGCTTGCCCGATCGCCTGCCAATCGGCGCGCTCCTCTTCCAGCAATGACGAAGAAAGCTGAAATGCGGAAAGGGCTGCAAGATGATCATCATCTTGCCAACCCGCAATGTCGGTAAAACTGACCTGACGTTTGTCTGCGCGCGGAATATCACATTTTCCACCAGCGCCAAACTGCCACTGCCAGAGCGGCGCACTCAGGACCCGGCTCCGGTAGCGACGACTTTCCAGTTCGGATCACGCGACGTCGCGTCACGGCTGAACGTCCAGAAATCAATGACCTCGCGGATCTGCTCCGGACTGCCTTCGATCACTTCAGCACTGCGGTTCAGGGTTGCGGTGATGATGTCACTGGAGAACTTTATCGTAACATTGATCGTCTTGTTATGAATGTCGGCATCCGTAATTTCAGCCTTCGAAATGCCAACGAATTTGAACTCGACACTTTCTCCGCGCTGATCACGCTCGGCAATCGCGCTGACAAAGCTGTCATACACTTCCTTGCTCAGAAGATTTTTCAGCGCTCTGCGATCCCCCTCGGCAAAGGCCGTCACAATCATTTCATATGCCGATTTTGCGCCGGTTACGAAATGTTTGGGATCAAAGCTGCGATCAATCTTGGCGATATCCTGCAATTTCGACGCAACAGCCCCGCCTTCGGGCGCAACTTCCTTAAGACGCCGGGCGAATGTGTCCTGATCTAGCTCTTCGGACATTCTGGGGGTCTCGCCACGCGGAAGCGTCACGATATTGTCCGGCATATTGCCGTTCGCGTCCTCTGCATTATAGGGGTCATACCGGGGACGTTCATGTCCTGTCCGCCGTCCAAGCACACTCCGGAGCTTGATAAAAATGACAACCGCCAGAACCAAAAATATGAGTGTGAGGATGTCTAATGTGCCGTTCATCTTGCCGCAGCTTTTAAGGATACATATGTGCGCTATGAGAATTTCTCATAGTATATAGGCGCGGGTAAGGATATACGCCAGCGGTTAATGAGATACCGTGTGAATAGTTCCTTACATTAATACCAGCCTACGCGATCCAAGCAGACAAGCCAACCGGGAAGACGCACTATGTTCAGCTTGAACTGTTTTTCTCATGGCTACAGAAAGGCTTAAACGAATGCAAATCATTTTGTTTCTCTTTTTTATAGCCGTGCCTATTGCGGAGATTGCACTTTTTATCCAGGCGGGCGAGCTTATCGGGACATTACCGACCATCGCCATTACGATCGGAACGGCGATTGCCGGCAGTTTCCTGATGCGGGTGCAGGGATTTGCAGCACTCAACCGGTTCGCGGAATCAACCGGCCGGGGTGAAATGCCGATTACGCCTGTCGTTGACGGCATTGGCATACTCTCCGCCGCACTGCTGCTGCTTACACCGGGATTATTGACTGACGCAATCGGGCTTCTGCTTTTTGTCCCGCCAGTCAGACGTGGTCTCGCACGGTGGTTTTTCAGCCGCGCTGTCAAAAAGGGCAAGGTCAGATTTTCCACCTTCGCTCAGACGCAGTCGGCTGGCCCAGAGGCGCATTATTCCAGCCGCGGACCATCCAGCTCTCAGCGCCCCGAAAGGGATAATGTTGTCGACGCTGAATTCGAGACGATCAATCCGGAGGAAGAAAACGACGCAACACCTCCTGCCGGGAAAGATGGCAAAAGTTCCAGGCCGAACAAGGATACACCCTGGCGGCGTCACTGATTCGGGCAAATCCTTGCCTGTGCCGTTCCGTCATGATAGCGACAGCATGAATTCTGAAGGTATAGTAAAAACCCGCCTCACAATTTGCTTTTGTTTAAGGAACAAGTGATGTCTGAAGAAACCAACGGCACTGCGACAACCGAGGAGCAAACGGCCAACCAACCGCAAATCAACGTTCTCGGTCAGTATATCAAGGATCTCTCCTTCGAGAATCCGGACGCTCCGGCAAGCCTTCGCGCAAGAGAGAAGCAGCCCAGCCTTCAGATGAATTTCAACGTGCAGGCCAAAGCGATCAGCGATGATATCTATGAAGTCCTGCTCACGCTGGAGGCAAACGCGAAAGCCGAAGAAGAAAGCCTTTATACGATGGAACTCGTCTATGGCGGCGCTTTCCGGCTTAAAAATCTTCCCGAACAGGCAATCCGGCCATTCCTTTTCGTAGAATGCCCCGCGCTGCTTTTTCCTTATGCGCGCAGACTGATATCAGACCTGACCCGCGAAGGCGGCTTTGCACCGCTGGCGCTTGATCCTATCGACTTCGCTTCGCTCTACCGCAATCGTCTGGCTGAAGAGCAGAAGAAAGCTGAATCCCCGGCACCGCTTGTTCAATAGCCTTACATCAGCCGTATTTTTTCCAGATCGCGCTGTCACCCAGTTCATCGACGAACTGGGTGTGAGCGGCGGTCTCGGCTTCGGCAAGCTGCGGCGGCAATGGCGTTGGTCTCACAATCGGCGCAGCAGCCATATTCGCTCCGGAGCGGCGGCCACGGCCGGAGGTTGAGAGATCGAATGCAGCCTGCGGTCCGCCGATCAAATGCAGATACACTTCCGCAAGCAACTCGGCGTCAAGCAAGGCTCCGTGCTTGGTACGCGATGAATTATCGACGCCATAACGCTTGCAGAGCGCATCAAGGCTGTTCGGCCCGGCCGGATGTTTCCGCCGCGCCATGGCCAGCGTGTCGAACACCTGGTCTGGCGGGACCGCGCTCCGGCCGGCCCAGCTCAGTTCGGCGTTGATAAAGTTCATATCGAAGCTGGCATTGTGAAAGATCATCTTGCCGCCATCGACGAAGTTCAAAAAATCCTCGACGATATCGGCAAAGAGCGGCTTGTCCGACAGAAATTGCGCTGAAAGACCGTGAACCTGAAATGCACCGTCAGGCATATCGCGTTCGGGATTGATATATTGATGCCAGACGCGGCCGGTCGGGATGAAGTTCGACAATTCGACACAGCCGATTTCCACAAGGCGATCGCCGCTATGCGGATCGAAGCCGGTCGTTTCCGTATCCATGACAAGTTCGCGCATGATCAGACATTCCCGTTTCAGGATCGGCCTTGCGCATTATCTCCGTAAGCGCTGCGCCAGAGGCCGAATTTTTCTCCGGGACGATTCTTGCTCGATTCGAGCCATTTATCGACAATGCCGAGCGTTTCATCCAAAGGCAATCCGGTATCGATCACACTGTCGGCACGGGCGCGCTTTTCGGCATCGGGCATTTGCCGCGCGCGGATAGTGGCAAACTTGTCCCATGTCATGCCAGGGCGGGCCAGCACGCGTTCTGCCTGAATGTCTTCGGGCGCGCTGACGAGCAGGACATGATCGACAAGGCGCTCGCCGCCCGTTTCAAACAATAACGGAATATCGAGCACGCAAAGTTCGGCGCCGGCCTTTTGCTGCGCATATATGAACTCCCACTGCGCCTCTCGGACGAGCGGGTGTACAATCGCTTCAAGCTTTTCAAAACTATCCGGCGATCGCGACAGCGCGGCCGACAGTTTCTCGCGATCAACAGAGCCCTCGAAGACGGCGCCTGGAAATTCCGCCTCGATAAGCGGAGCGGCCCTGCCCGAATAAAGCGCATGAACGATAGCGTCGGATTCGATAACGGGAACGCCGCGTGACGCGAGATGCTTTGCGATCGTCGATTTCCCCATTCCGATCGAGCCGGTCAACCCAACGATCAGCATAATGATTACCCTTGAGCTTCAAGATCGGCAACAATAAGCGCGCGCAGCTCCGGCGTCACTTCGGGCCGGACGCCGAACCACTTCTCGAATGCCGGAACCGCCTGATGAAGCAGCATGCCGAGACCGTCGGCGATATGAAAGCCAGCCTCCTTCGCGCGGCGCAAGAGGTCCGTTTCCAGAGGCGAATAGACGATGTCACAAACCACGCCGGGCACGGAAAACGCGCTGAGGTCGATCTCCAGCGGTTCGCTCCCCTTCATGCCAAGGCTCGTGGTATTCACAAGCAATCCACAATCTGACAACATTTCCGCGCGGTCTTCCCAGGCGACCACGGCGACCTTTGCACCAAATTCTCTTGCGAGACTTTCCGCCCGGTCACGCGTGCGATTGGTCAGGCGAATCGACTGAAATCCCCGATCCAGCAAGCCTTTGAGAATTCCCCGCGCGCTTCCCCCGGCTCCGAGCACGGCTGCGGGAAGCCCGATCTGGTCCCAGCCCGGCGTCTGCTTATCCAGATTGTGGAGAAAACCAGCTACATCGGCGTTGGATGCGCAGAGCACGCCATCCTCATAATAAAGAAGATTGGCGGCCTTGACGCTCTCGGCCATGGCGTCGCGGCGGCCTGCAAGCCTGAAAGCCGTCTCCTTGTAAGGCAGCGTGACATTGCACCCCACAAATCCCTCAGCAGACAGAGTGTTGAAAAACTGTTCGATCTTGTCCGGCTCGACCGCTTCCTTCGTATAGTGTCCGTCAATGCCGTGCAGCTTCAGCCAATAATTATGAATGAGTGGCGACCGCGAGTGTTTGATCGGCCAGCCAACGACACATGCTCTCTTCATAAATGGCGACTCCATATGAGAACGCATCTCAGCGCTCAAGCTTACCTATCTCGCGGAGATAGCCGAGAAGCGGCAGAAGCGGCAATCCTATAATTGTATAATGGTCGCCATTGATATTCGAAAAGAGGTGAACGCCCGGCCCCTCCACGCGATAAGCACCGGCTGAACGGAGCATGGTCTCGCCTTCAGTCCGGCAATAGGTCTGAAGGAACTCATCGGAGAAATCACGCATGTTGAGATCAGCCCGTTCGCAGTGACGCCATGCGATGGAGGCGCGAACCGCAACGGAAATACCGGAAAACAGGCTGTGCCGACGATTGCGCAGTCGCGCAAGCTGATCGCGGGCCGCATTGAGCGTTTCAGGCTTGTGCAGAATGTCTCCCTCACAAGCCATGACTTGATCTGCGCCGATGACGAGCGCATCAGGATTGTTGCGGCTTACGGCAAGCGCTTTCGCCTCGGCCAGTGCGATTGCAAGTCTTTCGGGAAAAGTCTCATCGTGCGCTCCCTCCTCCGCCGCCAGCCGCGCTTCGATTTCGCGCTCGTCGATATCGGAGGGCGCTTGCGAAAAGTGCAGCCCCGCATTGCGCAGAACGTCCGCCCGCCCAGCGCTGGCGGAGGCTAGAATGAGCGGAGCGTCAATCCCGTCGGCCTCAAACATCAACGACCCGCTCTTCGCGCAGCTTGATAATTGCAGCAGCCGTTTCCTCAATGGAGCGGCGCGTCACATCGATCGTCGCCCAGCCATGACGGCTGCAAAGCTGGCGGGTGAACTTCATCTCGGCGGAGATTTTTTCGGTGTCGGTATAGTCCTGATTGGTCGTGTCCTTGATGCCGAGCAGGCGATGGCGGCGGATTTCGGCAATGCGCTGCGGCGAGGCAACCAGCCCAACGACAAGCGGCTGCGAGAGCGTTTTCAAACTGTCCGGGGGCGAAATCTCAGGCACCAATGAGACATTTGCGGTCTTGAGGCCGCGATTGGCCAGGTAAAGGCTGGTGGGCGTTTTGGAGGTCCGGCTCGCGCCGATAATGACGATATCCGCCTGTTGCAGCTCGTCCGTCCGGTTGCCGTCATCATGGCTGAGCGTGAAATTCATCGCCTCGATACGATCGAAATAATCCGTATCAAGAACATGCTGGCCGCCGACGATCGGCGTGGAGGGCGTCCCCAGATAGGATTCGAACACCTTCAAAAGCGGTTCGAGCACGCCAACACAGGGAACCTTGAGCTCCTCGCAGCGTTTTTCGAAGTAGACCCCCAATCCACGGTCGACGATCGTATAGAACACGATGCCGGGCGCTGCTTCGATCTGCTGAACGATCCGATCGATCTGACGGCGATGCCGGATGAAGGGATGTGAGTGTTTGATCGCGCGGATTCCGGAATATTGGACAGCCGCCGCCTTGGCGATCGCGGTCAGCGTTTCACCGGAGGAATCCGAAACCATATGCAGGTGAAAAAAGCGGGGTACGTCACTTGGGCCCTGTTGATAAGTCATGTGTTATACCGCACACCTCAAATTATGGAAAATATTTCATCTGAGTCCCTAACGCAAATCCAAAAATGATCCACATTGACGTCGAACAACTCCATACAGCGTGAAAAAGACTCACAAAATTGCGCTGCCACATTTTGTCCGTCACTTTATCACATTCGCTCTGCAGCGTTATCCTTCCGATATGCAATGAGCCTTTACGGGTATCTAGCCTGCCAGACTGATATTTTTCATTCCAAATACGCTGGCGTTTCAAAACTCTGCCTCATAGTGTGGGGCATAATGCACCGGCATTGGAGAAGCTGTCGACAAATCTGGGATTGATCGGCAATATCCGCAATTCACGCCCTAACTAAAAGAAAAGCTAAAGAAAGAAATCTTTATTTTTGAGGAAGTGGGAATGACCGATCGCCTGACGAAAAACGCTAGCCAACCCAAACTGATCAGGGTGCTGAAAGGCGAGGCCGAGACGATCCCGCCAGTTTGGCTGATGCGTCAGGCAGGACGGTATCTGCCGGAATACCGCGAGCTTCGGGCCAGGGCGAACGACTTCCTCCATTTGTGCTATACGCCTGAATGGGCTGCAGAAATTACACTCCAGCCGATCCGCCGCTTTGAATTCGATGCAGCGATCCTGTTTGCCGACATCCTGATCATTCCCGATGCGCTCGGTCAGAATGTCCGTTTCGAGGAAGGCCATGGCCCCCGTTTGGATGGCATGATGCCGGGCGATCTGCTCGCAATGCTCGACCGGGAGAAAACGGGCGAAAAATTCAGCCTGATCTGCGAAACCGTATCGAGGGTGCGCGAAGCGCTTACAGCCGAAAAAACGTTGATCGGCTTTTGCGGCGCCCCCTGGACAGTCGCGACCTACATGATCGCGGGCCACGGCACGCCCGACCAGGCGCCTGCCCGTACCGCCGCTTACCGTGATCGCGAAAATTTCGATCGTCTTCTGGATCTTCTCGCAGAGGTTTCAACGGATTATCTCGTCGCGCAGATTGAGGCAGGCGCGCAGGCGGTTCAGATCTTCGATAGCTGGGCGGGCGTTTTGCCCGATGAGGAATTTGATCGCTGGGTGATTGCCCCGACCGCAAAAATGATCAAACTGCTGCGGATGCGTTGCCCCGATGTGCCAGTGATCGGTTTTCCACGCGGAGCGGACGGCCTCAGTCAGCGTTTTATCGAACAAACCGGGGTCGACGCGATCGGATGCAATACGGCGATGCCGCTTGCGCAGATGCGCTCGCTCGGGAAATCGGTTACCGTCCAAGGCAATCTCGACCCGCTCTTGCTGGAGGCGGGAGGCCTCTTGCTAGAATCGCGAATCCACGACATAAGGGGCGCTCTTTCCGGCGTTCCGCATATCTTCAATCTCGGTCACGGCATTCTGAAAACAACACCTATCGAGCATGTCGAACAGCTCGTGAAGCAAGTTCGTAGCAATTAGGCGTTTGAGGGCAAAGTGGATTTCTATCTTTACGTAAAGGCTTTTCATATCATTTCAGTCATCGCCTGGATGGCTGGCACGCTGTATTTGCCACGTCTTTACGTCTACCACGTGCAGGCTGCCGTTGGTTCGGAACTGTCTGAAACGCTCAAGATCATGGAACGCCGGCTTCTCAAGGCGATCATCAATCCGGCCATGATTGCGACCTGGGTCCTTGGGCTCGTTCTCGTTTTCTGGTATGGCGCGATCGATTGGAGTTCGGATTTCTGGTTTCACGCCAAGCTATTGCTGGTCATTCTGCTTTCCGGTTTTCACGGCGCATTGTCGAAATGGCGCAAGGATTTCGAAGCTGACCGAAATACACGGAGCCAGCGCTTTTACCGGATCGCAAATGAAGTACCAACTGTGATCATGATTATTGTGGTTGTACTGGTCATTGTCAGACCGTTCTGATGGCACATATATAAAGTCGGAAATATACCGCTTTTGTTTCGTGTAATTGTCTGATATAGATGGATCATAAATCACCAATAATCGGGATTTCTGTTTCTCCTTTCAGTTTGTCTGAGTATTGCGGCGCTGTTGATTAGCGAATTATAAGCTCGCGTCGCTCTTCGGTTCAGACTTCGAAATACTCCCCTTCATCAACAGCGCAGCGTTTCATGCGCGCATTGTCGATTTTGACCGGCATGAAGCTGTAGAGTCACCCCAATGCAGGAAATGAAATTACAAGAACTAAAAACCAAAACCCCGACAGAGCTGTTGAGCTTTGCCGAAAGTGTGGAGGTAGAGAACGCCAGCACGATGCGCAAGCAGGAGCTGATGTTCGCTATATTGAAGCAATTAGCGACCAATGATGTCGATATTACGGGCATTGGCGTTGTAGAAGTTTTGCAGGACGGTTTCGGCTTTCTTCGTTCGCCGGACGCCAATTACCTGCCTGGGCCGGACGATATTTATGTAAGTCCGAGCCAGATCCGCCGGTTCGGCCTGCGCACCGGGGATACAGTCGAAGGCCAAATTCGTTCCCCGAAAGACGGCGAGCGCTATTTCGCGCTGCTCAAAGTCAACAAGATCAATTTCGATGAGCCGGATGCGATGCGCCACAAGGTGCATTT
Organism: Hyphomicrobiales bacterium; assembly: GCA_019634405.1. Lineage (GTDB taxonomy): Bacteria > Pseudomonadota > Alphaproteobacteria > Rhizobiales > Rhodomicrobiaceae > JAHQVI01. Next base: position 6,441 of record JAHQVI010000106.1, on the reverse strand, counting down.
CGACAATCTGACGCCTCTTTATCCTGATGAGTGGATGAGGACGCAGATTGAAGATCCGACGGCCAAGGATATCAGCGGACGTGTCATAGAGATTGTCGCTCCGCTCGGCAAGGGGCAGCGCGGTCTGATCGTAGCGCCCCCACGCACGGGTAAGACGGTCCTGCTCCAGAACATTGCGCATTCGATCACGACCAATCACCCGGAATGCTATCTGATCGTTCTCCTTATAGACGAGCGTCCGGAAGAAGTGACTGATATGCAGCGCTCGGTGAATGGCGAGGTGATTTCCTCGACCTTCGACGAACCGGCTGCGCGCCACGTTCAGGTGGCGGAGATGGTCATCGAGAAAGCCAAGCGTCTTGTCGAGCATAAAAAGGATGTTGTCATCCTGCTTGACTCGATCACGCGTCTCGGCCGCGCCTACAATACTGTCGTTCCCTCTTCGGGCAAGGTTCTGACCGGTGGTGTGGACGCCAACGCCCTGCAACGACCGAAACGCTTCTTCGGCGCCGCGCGCAATATCGAAGAAGGCGGATCAATGACGATTATCGCAACCGCGCTGATCGACACGGGCAGCCGCATGGATGAGGTGATCTTTGAAGAATTCAAGGGCACGGGTAACTCGGAACTTGTCCTGGACCGCAAGGTTGCCGACAAGCGGGTCTTTCCGGCTATCGACATTTCCCGCTCCGGCACGCGTAAGGAAGAACTTCTCGTTCCCGCAACTCAGCTCAAGAAGATGTTCGTCCTCCGCCGTATCCTCAATCCGATGGGAACGATGGACGCCATCGAGTTCCTGCTGGATAAGCTGAAGCAGACAAAGAATAATGACGAGTTTTTCGACTCGATGAACACCTGACGCTCCACGGGTGAAGGCATCGGAAGCTGTCATGGACGGGGTTGTTTTGAAAAGGGCTGACATTTCCGATGTCGGTTCTTTGCTGTTTCTGGTCGAGGAATATCATCGGTTTGAATCGATCCGTTTAAGCCCTGATCTACGCCGTGCGGGCATAGAAGCAATACTCAGAGATCCATCGCTGGGCGGGATCTGGCTCATCAAAGCAGATAATCAGGACGTAGGCTATATCGCCCTTTGCTACGGCTTTTCCATCGAGTTTGCCGGACGCGATGCGTTCATCGACGAATTCTATATCCTGCCCGGCTATCGGCGAAAAGGGATCGGCGCATATGTACTCGGTCATATAATGGACAATGCGTATAAGGAGGGAATCGTCATGATTTATTTGGAAGTGGACGAAGAAAATGCCGCCGCACGTGTTCTATATGAGCGGCACGGTTTCGCTCTTCGCAAAAATTATTGTTTAATGTCTGTGAGGTTGAACCGCCGTTCATAACAACGCGTCATATTATATATTGAGTCACATAAGGGTTTGGTCATGTCGGATTTGGAAAAGCGAACGGGGTCCTTAGGTGACATAAACCTGTTTCATGGCCTTCCTGAGAATTCCCTGAAAGAGGTTGCGGCCAATGCCCGCCCTGTTCAAATGAAGGCCGGCAAGGTTCTCTTTATTCAAGGTGACCAGGCGGATGGATGCTACGCCATTATTTCCGGAGCGATGCGTGTTTCGTTTTTGTCCGCAGACGGCAACGAAACTGTGCTGACGATGATGGGACCAGGCGATGTTGTCGGAGAAATGGGGCTGTTCGGCAGCCCGGTTCGTTCCGCGACTGTAAGCGCACAGTCCGATGCGGAACTCATGTTTATTGCGGCAGATGATTTCATGCGCGCCGCCGACGCAAGTCCTCAGATCTACCGCTATCTGCTGAAACTGCTCGCCACGCGGCTGCGCGCGACGAACGAAGCTTTCGCGACGACGGCGACAATGCCCCTCAGCAGCAGGCTCGCGCGCGTACTGATATTGTTATCGCAGAATTTTGGTGAAGTGATCCCTGGCGAACGCGTCCTGATCCGTCACCGTTTTACACAGTCCGATCTCTGTCTCATGGCGGGATCGGCGCGCGAAAACATTTCTCGTCAGCTCAATAGCTGGAAACGCAAGGAGTTGATCGATCGTATCAGCTATTATTACTGCCTGAACGATCTGGGCGAAATGCGCCGCATAGCCGGTTACTGAGATTGTGTCGAGCCGTTATTGCGCATGAGAAAAGTGCTGTCGCCGACTGCCTCGCGGCGTTAGAGCTGCAGACCCGTCCAAGTTTTATGACCGACGTTCAGCGACAAGGAATGAAGTGCTGACCAGGCCAAAACCCTTCAGATCAATCTCGTCTCGCGATTCGACGATAAAGCGTTCTGAAAGGTGCTCGGCAAGGTGACTTGACATTTGAATTCGCCCGGCAACCCCGTGGCTCTCCAGACGCGCCGCCAGATTGACGGTATCTCCCCAGATATCGAAAACAAGCTTGCGCCGGCCGATGACGCCCCCAATAATCGGTCCCGACGCGATGCCGATCCGCAATTCAAGCTGCACACCATGATCCTTGGCGATCGCTGGTATGACCTCACGCAGGCGCAGCGCCAGTGAAGCGATCCTGGCCTGATGATCGGCAACCGGCTTGGGCGCGCCGCTTACCACCATATAGGCGTCGCCAACAGTTTTGATTTTTTCGACGTCATAAGCCTCGGCAAGCTTGTCGAAGGCCGTAAACACATCACTGAGCAAGGCGACCGTGCGTTCGGCGCCCAGTTTCGTCGCAAGCGATGTGAAACCGACCGTATCGGCAAACATGACGGTCACGTTCGGATAGCTTTCGGCGATGTTGGCGGAGGGTTCGTTCATCAGCCTGTCGGCGATCGTCTCCGGCAGGATATTGCGAAGCAACTCGTTCGTGCGCGCTTCGGCGCGATCCTTATTGAGCAAAGCGAAATACACAATGGCGGAAATGAGACCAAATGTCGTGACCGCAGACAGAAAGTAGATATTGGCGAGCAATAATGAATCTTGCGGAATCATCATTCCGGTTTGCGGACCGAGAAATCTGGCTGCCATGTGAAGGAGAAAGCCGACAACGATGATAGCAAATATCGAAATTTTCCTGGATGACCGGTCCAGTGCAAGAAATGGAACTGCTGCTGCAATAATATAGTTGATCTGAATCCCGGATTCGGTACCCAAAAATGCAGTAAAAACAAACAAACTTGCGAATTCAAAAAATACAATAAAGTAAGCTCCGAGATTTTCGCCGATTCTGTGCAGAAAGGGAACCGCCAGAGCGAAGAACACATGGAATATGTTTATGGCGATAAGCGGCGCATATTTCACAGGTCCGAAAGATGCATAAATGACCGCGTAGTTGATGGCAGCCAGCACAATAAGATACGCCATGAAATTGACGACCATCAACCGACGGCGCGTTTCTGTAGGGTAACCTTCCGTACCAAGCGAAAGGTAACGCTCAGCGCGCGCTTTCAGTGAGTTGACATCGATCATATTGGCGTTCCCGGACAGATTTATACAGGTTTGCTTTTGTCTTATGGAGGCATTGTGCTGTGTCAGCCCGCTACCGCATAGCCTCATTCCTTAACATGTAACATATGCTGCATATGCGAAAGAGCTTGAGATTGAGGCTTGCCTGACATAACCATGCCTTTGAATCTTGGGGGCATCGGTCCGGTATGACGCGCAGAAGACAGAACAGGGTCATGACGCTTGTTGTGACGGGCCTACTCGTCCTGATCGGACTGGCGTTGGCGGCAAAACTCTCCGGTATCGGCTGGGCGCTGAATTTTTACGAATTCCTGCGCGATACATCGCTTCTGATTGTGACGGTTATAGCAGCATATATGGCGCATATTTATCAGAAGCGCAGCACGTTCCTGCAAAATCTGCGCGAGCAGTGGCATGATATTGTCAGCACGAAAGGGGAGCTGCTCTACTATGCTCATCTGGACAAACCGACCCTTGAAGACTATTTGATGGCGGCACGGCAGTTGTCCGAATGCATCGACAATATGCGGATCGTTTATTCCAATGTTGGCGAAACGGGTGAATGCGTCGGGTTGTATCCTTATGCTCCGTTGCATCATATGCGCGTTGTGATGGAAAGCCTCGATCCCAGAAAGGGAACGCCGACGACTGAAGAGCGCTATGAGGCGCGCGGAAAATTTTGGGACGCATTTCTTGCGATTCGCGAGCATTTTCTCGACGAGTTCGACATTGAAGAGCCGACCAAGCCAATTCTGATTTTTGAGATGAAGCGCCGAAAGCGTGATGGCGCGACGACGGCAGCGCTTGCACGCTTGGACCGGCAGCGCAAGCTGATGGAAAAACAAACACGATCATGAAGCTTAGAAACATTGCTATTATTGCGCACGTCGATCACGGCAAGACCACCCTGATCGACGTTTTACTGCGCCAGTCCGGCTCCTTCCGCGAAAATCAGCGCGTTGCTGAGCGAGTCATGGATTCCAACGATCTGGAGCGCGAGCGCGGGATCACTATCCTTGCCAAGGTTACGTCGCTGACCTGGGGAGATACCCGCATCAATATTGTCGATACGCCAGGCCATGCCGATTTCGGCGGTGAAGTCGAGCGCATTCTGAATATGGTCGATGGCGCGATTGTGCTCGTCGATGCGTCGGAAGGACCGATGCCGCAAACCAAATTCGTGGTTTCCAAGGCGCTCAAGGTCGGGTTGCGTCCAATTGTTGCGATCAACAAGATCGACAAGCCTGACGAGCGCCATGAGGAAGTTGTGAACGAGGTGTTCGACCTGTTCGCCTCGCTCGACGCCAATGAAGAACAGCTCGATTTCCCCATTCTCTACGGTTCGGCCAAGCAGGGCTGGATGGCTGACAGCCCTGACGGTGCGAAAGAGGACATGTCGCCGCTTTTCGATCTGGTGCTCAAGCATTTCGATGTGCCGAAAACCGGCGACGGTGAATTCCGGATGCTGGCGACGACGGTCGGGTCCGATCCGTTTCTCGGCCGTATCCTGACCGGACGCATCAGCGCCGGGAGCGTTGCCCCCGGACAATCCGTCAAGGCGCTTGCCCGTGACGGCTCGGTTGTCGAGCAGGGACGTATTTCGAAAGTGCTTTCCTTTAGCGGGCTTGAGCGGGTGCCGGTCGACAAGGCCCAGGCGGGCGAGATCGTCGCGCTGGCCGGTTTGAGCAAGGCAACCGTCGCAGATACGATCTGCGATTCTGCGGTTGTTGAAGCCGTGGAGGCGCAGCCGATCGATCCGCCAACGCTGTCCATGACGTTCCGCATCAATGACGGGCCGCTTGCGGGACTGGAAGGCGACAAGGTTCAGAGCCGCGTCATTCGCGAACGCCTTATGCAGGAAGCGGAAGGCAATGTCGCGCTACGCATTACCGACACGCAGGACGCCGATGCATTCGAGGTTGCGGGGCGCGGCGAGTTGCAGCTTGCGATCCTGATCGAAACCATGCGCCGCGAAGGCTTTGAGCTGACCGTTTCGCGTCCCCGCGTGGTGATGCAGACGGACGCGGCGACCGGCCAACGGCTTGAGCCGGTCGAGGAAGTGATCATCGACGTGGATGAGGACTATACCGGCGCCGTCGTGCAGAAGCTCGGCGAACGCCGCGGCGATCTTGTCGATATGCGTCCATCGGGCGGCGGGCGGCAGCGGGTGGTCATGCATGTGCCGACACGCGGCTTGATCGGTTACCAAAGCGAGCTGCTTTCCGATACGCGCGGAACGGCGGTGATGAACCGGCTTTTCCATGGGTATTCGCTCTATAAGGGCGACATTCCGGGGCGGCGGACCGGTGTTCTGATTTCCAATGATCAGGGCGAAGCCGTCGCCTTTGCGCTCTGGAACCTGGAAGATCGCGGGCCGATCATGATCCATCCCCAGACCAAGGTTTATGAGGGGATGATTATCGGCGAACACAGCCGTGGCAATGACCTCATCGTCAACGTGCTGAAGGGCAAGAAGCTGACAAATATGCGCGCCTCGGGCCGCGATGAAAACATTATGCTGACGCCGCCCATGCAGCTCTCTCTGGAAGCGGCCTTGTCCTACATCGAAGATGACGAACTTGTTGAGATCACGCCAAGCTCGATTCGGTTGCGCAAGCGCGTGCTCGATCCGAATGAGCGGAAAAAGGCCGAACGCGCCGCAGCGTCGTGATAAAAGAACAGGACCACGCCCTGCCTGTGCAAAAGCCAATAAGCTATAGCTTTGGACATGATTTGTTCTTAAAACTGGGTATGGTCGCAAGGATAGCTTGCGCGCCAGAGCGCCGGACCTTTGATAGGTAACGCCTGCGGCGCTCTGTTTATTTTTCTGAGCATCGGATTTATCCGAAAGCCGGTGTCCATTTTTCGGTTCGATGCTTCAATCCAGAGAGCGGGGCATCATGAATCTGGCTGCAAAACGGGCAATGTCGGAGCGCGGGGTGATTAGCTGGCCGTCAGGCGTCAAGCCGACCAATGAATTCATCTCGGTTATTGACGAAGCGGCCGGCGGCGGCAGCCTTTTCGTGACAGGTCG
>JAHQVI010000105.1 GCA_019634405.1 Hyphomicrobiales bacterium | reverse complement strand
CGTCGATCGGCCGCTTCGGCGCATTTCACTCCGCATAATGATGAAATGTGTACTGACTAAATGCGCGTTCCCCAGAGCCGCATCGCTTCAAAACCACGTCAATTCTGCATGGCTAACCCGCATTTTTGCATGGTTTTGCGTGTGCAATTGTAATATTTGTGACAGTTCTACGAAAAAATTGTGACGGCCTCTCATGGCGGGCGGGAGGAGACATGTTTGCGGCGGAAGGAAATGAAGCCCTATCGCAAACGTCCTGCGCGCGGCGAATGCATCGGGCATCGTCGCAGGGTCGCAGCAGCGCGATGAGCGATCTCTGTCACGAAACATAAAATCTCGTGGCAACTCAAACAGCTCGGGCGGTATCTGCGCCTGCTTATTATAACTCCGTATGCTGAACTTACCGGTTGCGAATAACTACTGCAGAGCGCTCGGCAAATCGGCTGATCGGCTCGCGCCTCAAAGCCTTGGATCGGCGGGCCCGCTTTCCGGTACGAGAATGGCGAAGACCGCCTCGTGAATCCGGCGTAGCGGTTCACGCGCATGAAACCGCTCAAGCGCTTCCTGTCCGAGCAGAAATTCGCGAATGGCCAGTGACCGCTGCGTGCCAGGCCCGCGCGCCCGCGCGACATCGTCCCCGCGGCAAATGACGATGAGCGCGCGATCCCGTATGCTTTTCCCCGGCAATAAGCTGTCGCCCACCCTGCTTGCGGAAATAGCTGAAAGCCTCGTCAGGATGCTCCAACAGTCCATCGCGCCGCGAGGTCTGTGAGGGAGACATGGTCGGCGGCAGATCGATCAACCATTTCGGACTGACCGCATGCCGGCTCATGACCTCAAGCGCCGCTGCCGAATTATTAGCCTCTATGGTGAATTTTCGGCCGGTTCGGGTGGACATGATGTGTTTGCCGGGTACAAGCGAAAGATCAAGCGGATTATCATCTGCCTGCTGAAGATTTAGGTCATGCTTCTGATCGCCCGGCGCGGAAACCAGCGCCTTCTCCGGCCGCCATCATCGCCGAGCGCCGCCTGCTGATACCGCGCAGGGTTTTTGTGCAGGAGGTCGCCGGGACCGGTGGCCGGCGCATGGGGTGTGGCAACGGAGAGGAACATGACCTGGCCTGAAAGTCGTCGGACCACTCAGGTGGGCCTGATCAGTTGCGGTGCGATTGCGAGCGCGGCAAGCAAGAGGCTTGCTGCTATCAGCCAACTTCCAAATATGCGCTCGGCGATCGCGAACGAAGAGCGTGTGCAAATCTGCTGTACGCCGTTGGCCAAGGCGATCGATGCAATAATGACTGCCATGCCGCTAAGACCTCCTGAGAATGCAAACCAGTCGTAATAATAGTCCAGGGGGCTCTCCAGGAGGACGAACAGGCCAAGACCAAGACCGTAGCAGGCGGACACGATTGGAAGGAGCCACCTGCGCGCGCGGACCGGGAACAGCAGCGCAATGCCTGCGATCATACCCATTGCCGTTGTCACGACCGGAAATCTTATGATGAGGTCAACAAAGGATTCATACGTGACAACAATGTATTCCGCCCGTTGCAGTCCGAACCAGAGCGTTGACGCGAACACAGCAAAATTTGCGACTAATAGGACAGGGTTGCGCTCGCCGGACAGGATGACGCCATAAGCAATCAGCGCAAAGAGCAGACCATATCTGAAGACGGGTAGCATGAGCCCGTTATTGACGTAGTCTGCGATGTCTTCGGGAACCGAAAGCCACAGACCCGCCGCGAGACTGCATACGATTATGGCGGCAATGATATAGACCGCGTAAAGGCCGCGCCGCGAACGGGTCACGGGAGGATCGGACCGGCTGCGAAGTAGAGCCCGGTCAAAGCGATTGCGCCGCCCAGCAGCCGCGACAGCTGTCCCTTCCAAGGTCGCGCCAGCAAGAGTCCAATGCCGATGCCAACGAGATGGATGGCACCGGTGGCGACCACAAAGCCCATGGAGTAGGAGGCGGGATCGACAGCTTGTGGCAACTCAACGCCATGAGCATAGCCATGAAAAATCGCGAAAATGGCGATGAGCAACAGGGCAATCCATTCCGGCGCTTTCCAGGCAAACCCGATTGCAAGGCCCAGGACGAAGACAGACAAAGCAATGCTGAGTTCGACATAGGGCAGCGCAATGCCGCTTATGCCGATGATACCGCCTGCGGCCATGATGAGCGGGAATGTGACCGGCAACGTCCAGACATTGCGGCCGCCCATCTGCGCGCCCCAGATTCCCACGGCAAGCATGGCCAGAAGGTGATCGACGCCGATTATCGGATGGGTGAAGCCGCTCTGAAACCCTCCAAGCGCACCATCTTCAAGATGCGCGGATGCTGTCTCCGGCGCAAGACAGGCCAACGCGCCGATAGCCAACACCCACAAGGATTTTGCCGTACAGCGCACGCCAGGCCCCTCAAACATTCCGATAATCATGTTTTTCACCCCACTTAAGATCCAAATGTTACCGGCATAGTCAAACTGACCCAGTCTGCAATATGAAACTGACCCACCGCTACTTCTGGTCGCTCCATTGGGGAGGAACCACGTTTGCCATAGGGCACGATGCTATAACAGAGTAAAAATTGCGCTTGTAATCAGCCCTATCTGGGTGGTCTGATTTGATTGTTAGTGCATGACCGGCCTCCGGTCCATCGGGATGATGGTTTCCGGTTTCGGAGGGTGGTATCCAAGCGAGGAGTGTGGCCGACCATCATTGTAATGGCGCCGCCATCGCTTTCGATTGGCACTTGAGCTTCGTGAAGCGTTGTGAAGATCTCCCCATTGAGCACCTCGCCGTTGTGGCGTAAGCGCACCAGAAAGCGGCCTATTCGGGTGAGGCTGTGGCGGTTCACATTTGGAGCATGGAAGACACTCCAATCATCAAGGCGCTTCGCGACAAGCGGGTGGAGATTCATGGGCAGATAGCCGCATATCAGGCGCAGCTTGCCCGCCACTATCAGATTTTTTATATGTCTTAACTTTTGGCTTTGCAGACTTTAGCCAGGCATCAGTTAGCGCCATGTTGCACCCTTGCTGTTGTACGTTGTCGGGCATGCCGAAAATGTACAACGAATATACAACAATGCTCGTGGATACCCCAATATACGACCGAACACGTACGCACAGGCGTCTATTGATTTTTAAGGGTTTTTTCGTGCTTTTGAACGGCCAAGTACGCTATAGAACAGCAACTGGCGGAGAGAGAGGGATTCGAACCCTCGAGACGGTTCCCCGCCTACACGCGTTCCAGGCGTGCGCCTTCAACCACTCGGCCACCTCTCCAAGAGATCGCCACTATAGCGTTTGTTTGAGCGAGTTCAAGCGGCAGTGAGCCTCTTTGTCCGGAAATCTTGAAGTGATGCAACACGCTTGTTAAGTCTTTGGCTTTGCGGTGTTTGAAGAGGGACGAAAGACAGATATGTTTATTCGTATTTTAGGATATGTTTTTTTAGGCGTTGCGGTTATGGCCCTTGCCTATGATGGCATACGTATGATCGCCGACAATGGTCAGCTCGCATTTACGACGCTGGAGATGCATTGGACAGCGATCGACCCAGACAGTCTGCAACTGGCCAGGGAAAGTGTTGAGAGCTTCCATCCACTGCTTTGGTCCCCTCTGATTGCGACAATTCTAGTGTTGCCCGCTTGGTGTGTTGCGCTTGGCCTGGCGACGATTTTCTACCTCTCAGGCTATACGCCTCCTCGTTCGCCCATTCCTGATGGCATATAGAAGCGGCCCCGGGGGAGGAACCGGAGCCGCCTTGCTGAACCGGCATGGTTAGCCGGTCTCAATCAGTCCGAAGTGACGCCTGTTCCCAGAAATTGACGATGTCGCCAAATGTCTCGTCACTGTGGGGCTGTGCATTCGCAAGTCCAGCATTGCTAGCAACAAGCAAAACAACCAGTATGGCACTTACAAACTGTTTCATTCTCATCTCCTTAATTGTGGTCTTTTTCTTGTTATTACCCGCGCACCACTGTCGCTCTGCATTGAATTAGGGGTGCGCTAAAGCAAATAAAAAGAACATTTCAGAAATGTGTGAATTCATTTGAGATAAAAGTGAAATAAAATTTTATGTACGAAATTACTTAATGCTGATGTAGGGAATAAATTTAAATAATAGGAACGTCAATATCGATACGGATATATTTTAAATAAAAAAAATTCAATATCAAAATATTCACAAAGAAATTAAACTAGCCAGAAATGTCTTTCAAAAAGACTTTCCGGCTAGTTTTTTAGTGCTATGTCGTCTTAAAGACTAGTCGTGATCAGCGAATTGCTGCCAGAATAACAGGCGATCATTTACGATGTCATTGTTCTGCGGAGCAGCCGAAGCAGCGGAAACTGCGCCGAGGAATGTCATAGCTGCAAGAGCTGTGGTGATAATCGTTTTCATGTTCATCTCCGTAAGTTTGCTTGTTTTGCGTACGCGAATTAATCGTTGTCAGCGAACTGCGACCAGAAGCTCAGATTTTCCTTAAGCGATGCGTCTTTGGCAGGTACTGTCGTGGCCGATGCGCTGACTGCGGAACCGATCAGAGCGATTGCAACAACTGCGGATGTGATAACTTTTTTCATACTCATCTCCGTCTGGATCATTTTGCTTTTCTTTGGTGCGGCGGGGTATTTCCCGTCCGATGACATGGAGATGGGATCGGATTTCGCAGGAAAAAGGGGTTTCAGCATTCTGTGATCGCGGATTGAAAATTAGTGATCCGCGTGGATGAAAATGAAAAAGGCGGCCTGTTTAGTGCCGCCTTTTCAATAAGTTGCGCTGAAATTTCTTAGAAGCAGTACGGAATATTGGTTTGCGTCAGATCAGCCGGTCATGCGCGCGAGCTGGTAAGCGCCGGCACCGAAAATAATGAGCGCCAGAAAGAAGACGACCGTTATCCAGCCCAACCTTTCGCGCTTCCGGACCGCTGCGACCTTCTCTTCCGAAATCTCCGGCGTATCCCATGGCGGCTCATCCTGCACCAGCGCACGCAGGCCGGAACTCCCGTCAACGACACCCCGATGCGTGATCGGTACAGATGCGCGTTCCGCCACCTGTTCGGCAATGGTGTGGAACGGGATCCAAGGATCGAGCGGATCTTCCTGCACATAGCCCAATGTCACGCGGCGGCCGTCCTTGCGCACGACGGAGGCGGATTGAACGATGACGGGGAGCACGAAATACCGATAGATTTCGGAGCGTGTTTCGATGGCGGCCACATCGCTATAGGGAATTGTGCATTCAGAGTAAGGAAAGAGCGGCGTCGGGCCACGCCAATTCGGCAGGACGAGATTTGCCGCTTCGGCATCGAGATTGACGCGCGAATGGGAGGCTGCGAACAGAAATATGCCTGTATAGAAGAGAAGAACGCCGCCAAGGACGAACATCAGGCCAAAAATGATCGCATCCAGTTCAAGATTGCGCATCGCGAGCCAGATCGACCCGGCAAAGGCGTTGACCATGAACAGGATGAGCAGGAAAAAAGCGACGCTCAGGACAATCTGTAGCGCGCGGGGAGGCTTGTAAAACACGTTTTCCGTATTGGCCGGGCCGCTTTCAGTCATTCTCTTGTCTCCCTCCATGAGCGCGATCATGAGGCATGTTTGCACCGCATATCCATCAGCCGGGAGCGTAAACCGCTCCCTAACGCCGTCAAGATCAAAATCGCCGTGACTACGCCGGGCAACACATTGGCCAGAGGAAAAAACACACCACATAATGGGGATCAATTCTTCCGGAGACACCAAAATGGAACTGTTCACCTCGCGTAAGAAAAGGATGCCTACCCCCGGCACGGCCCTTGCCGGACGATCAGAGCCGATCGCAACGGCCGATCGCCATCACGTCAACGGAGCCGCGCTGAAAGGGCCCTATCCTGCGGGCTATCAGCAGGCGATATTCGGGCTTGGTTGTTTCTGGGGCGCCGAGAAAGCTTTCTGGAGCATTCCAGGCGTGCACGTCACGGCCGTGGGATATGCGGGCGGGGAGACGCCCAATCCGACTTATGAGGAAGTCTGCTCGGGGCGGACCGGGCACAATGAGGTCGTGAAGATTGTGTTCGACCCGGCGAAGCTGTCCTATGAGATGCTTTTGAAAGCTTTTTGGGAAGGCCATGACCCGACGCAGGGAATGCGCCAGGGCAACGATATCGGGACGCAATACCGCTCAGGCATCTATACTTTTTCCGCAGAGCAGGCTGAAGCTGCGCACCGCTCGAAGCAGGACTATGAGACACTCCTGGCAGAGCGCGGCTATGGAGCGATCACCACCGAAATCGTTGATGCGCCGGAATTCTACTTCGCCGAAGCCTATCACCAGCAATATCTGTCAAAGAATCCGCTCGGCTATTGCGGGCTGGGCGGCACCGGCGTGAGTTGCCCGGTCGGCTTGCCTGCGTGAGAGAAACAAGCGTCGACATTTTTAGAACATCGCCGCCTGTCCCGGCCGCGGCGGCGATGTCCCGATTGGCCTGATCTCAGCGAAAACGCGTGAGGTCAAAGCTGGTGTAGCATTCGCGGCTTGGCAAATTCGATTTGTCGCTTATGGCGTTGGCGAACGCTTCGTCAATATCGGTCTGCTCTTCCTGCGAGCGTATGCCCACAACAATCAGCGGGCGCTGCCAGCTTGTATCCGTTACGCCGCTCACCGCTTCGCAATTGCCGGTAAACTGACCGAGATTGAGCACCCAGATCGGTTTTTCATCCTCGCTGATCGTGGCCAGCCATTCCGCCGCCGTCGTTCCGCGACGCAGGGCGCGCGCGGTTTCCGTCCGAAGCTGGCCCTCCTGTGACGCCAGCCCGATCGCGATCAGCGCTTCCGATCTGGAAAGTCCCTGGCGCAATTCCGGCGTGAACACGCGGTCCGGTACATTCGCATTCGAAATCAGGGGTCCTGCCTGATCGAGGTCGATGTCGCTGCGGCGCGACCATGTCAGATCCCGTGGCAGGACGGCGACATCGAATGCGGCGTTGCGCCCTTCTTCGTCATTGCCCTCGATAGGATAGATCACCGATGAGCCCCAGCTTTCGGTTTCCACGGTCTCGGCGCTGTTCAGGAAAGGCAGATATTCGCGCCGCAACTCGGGATCGGTAACGACGACAGCGGCGGCCACCGTTACTGCCGCCGTGCCGCTGGTCAGCGCAACGCTGGTGGCCGTGTGCGTCTTGAAAAAGCTCATAAGCCATTGAAACCATTCATAGCGTCCGCTCCATGTGTCGTAGCGCTCATAGTTTCTATAGGCCCAACCAAAGATGCTGTCGTTGCGGTCATCGTTCTTTTCAGGATTGTTTCCGGCGGTGTTTGGATCGCTCTCACTCACTTGCATTCTCCCGCATATGTCTGTGCCGAACTGGAACATACTACGCCCAGATCGCATTCACAAAAGAAGTCTGCCGGTGACTGAACGAGAGGAAAAATCGTGATATGCCTCAAACGAGACGGGCGATGAAACGGTAAACTTAAGGGTGTTGGTTTATGACTTGCATCAGCATTTGATGCCGGTGGATCTTTGTGAAGCGGTGACGAGCTGGTTTTGCAGGTGGTGATGAAGGGGCCGTAAATGTCGCTCTTACATTTCTGGAAACGCGGATCTAACGGTCAGGATACATCCAGCGATCAATCCGGGACGATCCAATTGTTGTTGGCGCCCGACACCTAT
>JAHQVI010000002.1 GCA_019634405.1 Hyphomicrobiales bacterium | reverse complement strand
CGGGTTGCCGAGAAAGTGAAGGCGCGCTGCAGGGCGTACATCAGCCGGTCGAGCAAGAAGCCGATCAGGCCGATCGTCAGGACAGCAACCAGAATTCTGGCGAAGGATTGCGAGGAGCCATTCTGGAACTCGTCCCAGACGAATTTGCCCAGGCCCGGATTTTGCGCCAGCATTTCCGCCGCGATCAGCACCATCCAGCCAACCCCCAGCGACAGGCGCAATCCGGTAAAGATCAGGGGCCGCGCGGAGGGCAGGACCAGCTTGGTGATGGTCTGGTGCGTGGGCAGTTGCAGCACGCGGCCGACATTCATCAGATCCTTGTCGACCGAGGCCACGCCCAAAGCGGTATTGATCAGTGTCGGCCACAAGGAGCAAAGCGTGACCGTTACGGCGGAAACGAGCAGCGACTTGGGCAACCAGTCCGCCGGGTCCGTATAGGTCGCGGCGACGATCATGGTGACGATCGGTAGCCAGGCCAGCGGCGAGACCGGCTTGAAGATCTGGATCAGCGGGTTGATCGCGCCGTTAAAGGTGCGCGAGAGGCCGGATGCGATGCCCAGCGGCACGGCGATGAGCGTCGCGATCAGGAAGCCCACCGCGACCGTGACCAGCGACGTATAAATCTGATCGATATAGGTTGGCTTGCCGGTATAGGCCCGGTGCTGTACGCGATCGGCATGCCCCATCTCGATGAGTTGCTGATTGCGCGCTTCAAGCCGTTCATAGAAGGCGACTTCCTTGTTCCGTTCGCGCAGATGATCTTGCCACAGATTACCGGCCTGTTCCCAAACCTCAACCGGTCCTGGAACCGAGCCAAGCGATGTCTGCACCTGCGGGGCCAGCGCCGCCCAGGCAAGGAGGAAACTCATGATGCCTATGAGCGGGATGAAGAGAGCCGTTTTCAGTTCACTGAGCTGTTCGCGCGGATTATCTCCGGCGGCAAGCTTCAGGAGAGGCGTCAGCCAGCCAAAGCCGAGCGCGCTCATCCAGCCGCTGGCCTTGTTGATGATGGAGAAAATCTTATCGCGTTTTGCGCCTGCGGCCTCATTGGCCATCGCATCGGTCACATTCGCCATGATCAATGTCCTTGATTGTCGTGTCCTGTCGCCCCCTCCCGCCGGGAAGGGGCGTGATCGCTGCGTTAGCCGCCGGCAACCTCATTGCCTTCGATAATCTGCCCGGACTTCAGGCCGATCGACTGCGAGTCGATATAGGCGTTGGGCTGGCGTCCGTCATAGGGCACGCCGTCGATGAAATCCTCCGCAGGCACTGGATCGCGGTAGCCGTCCGTATCGAAGGGGAAATCCGCTTCCGACGCATGGCCTTCCTCGACCAGCATGCGCGCAGCTTTCAGATAGATCTCCGGCAGGTACACCGACTTGGCGGTCTCGTGATACCATTCATCCGGCTTGTGCTCGGGGATCTGGCCCCAGCGGCGCATCTGCGTCAAATACCAGATGGCGTCGGAGTAATAGGGATAGGTGGCGTTGTAGCGGAAGAAGACATTGAAGTCGGGGACTTCGCGCTTGTCGCCCTTTTCATATTCGAAAGTGCCGGTCATCGAGTTGGCGATCACTTCGGCATCGGCGCCGACATATTCAGAGCGCGATAGAATCTCGACAGCTTCGGGGCGATTGGCGTTGTCGTTTTCATCCAGCCAGATTGCCGCACGCGTCAGCGCCTTGACAACGGCCAGCGTGGTTTGAGGATATTTCTCGGTGAACTCTTTCGTCAGCCCAAAGACTTTCTCCGGATTGTTTTTCCAGATCTCGTAATCGGTAATGACCGGAACGCCGATACCCTTGAATACGGCCTGCTGGTTCCACGGCTCGCCAACGCAATAGCCATAGATCGTACCCGCTTCCAGCGTTGCGGGCATTTGCGGCGGCGGCGTCACGGAAAGCAGCGCTTCGCCCTGGATCTGACCGGAAATGTCCGTTTTCGAATAATAGCCAGGGTGAATGCCGCCCGAGGCCAGCCAATAGCGCAGCTCGTAATTATGCGTGGAGACCGGGAAGACCATGCCCATGTTGAATGGCTTGCCTTCCGCGCGAAATTTCTCGACGACCGGCTTCAGCGCATCGGCCTTGATCGGGTGAACCGGCTTGCCGTCGTCGCCAACCGGAATGTGCGGCTTCATCAATTCCCAGACTTCATTGGAAACCGTGATGCCATTGCCGTTCAGGTCCAACGAGAAAGGCGTCACGATATGCGCCTTGGTGCCGAAACCAATCGTGGCGGCAAGCGGCTGACCGGCCAGCATATGCGCGCCGTCCAGCTCGCCGGTAATCACGCGGTCAAGCAGGACTTTCCAATTCGCCTGCGCTTCCAGCGTGACGTAAAGGCCTTCATCTTCGAAATAGTTCAACTCTTTTGCGATGGCGAGGGGGGCCATGTCCGTCAGCTTGATGAAGCCGAACGTCAATTCCGCCTTTTCCGGCAGCAGCATTTCTGCCCGTGAGGTTTCCGGAACGGCAGAAGCGGCGGCTAGCGCAACCCCTGCCGCGAGTAGACTCCGGCGGGTAAATCTGAACCTTGGCATTATGCGTCTTTCCTTTGCTGAGCCCGGCGCAGTTCTGCTGGGCAAACAAAAAAGCCGCCAAACCCACACTGCCCCTCAATGTGAGGTGCAAGAGTTGGTTTGGCGGCTTTGCCTGTAGCGCCCGGCATTGGGCGCGATCTCTTACGCTTCCGGCTATGGCTGCGTCACCATCTCTTCGCCGAAGCATGCCCTGGGAAATGCAGGATACGTGCCAAGTTTTGGATTAGTCCAATTCAATAGATTTTTCAGCGAGTTGAGCGAAAAAACCTAATCTGCATATTTTTTCATCAACAAGACTTAAGCATAAAAAAATAGCAAATAGCCTGTTTTCTGTGCGCCGCAACAAGCGGGGCCGCTAGCTGGACGGACCGGCAGCCTGCTCTTTGACATACGCTTCCAGCATTTCGGGATCGAAGATGCGGCCGTCAAAAAAACCATCCGGTCCCAATTGCAAAGAACCGTCAACCGCGCTGACCTGACGCGTCTGGGACAAGGCGCCCTCAACCTTCCAGTCTGCGCTGGGAAGAAAGATATCAAGGCCGGCCAATGCGCGTCTGTATATGTCGGGCCGGTAGACATGTGCCGCATTCATGGCGTCGTCCGGGTTCCAGACAGTCTGATGCGCCCGCACCATCTGCGAATAGAACCACGCGGCATGGCTCTTCCAGGGGAACGTCGCAGCGCGGGCGAAAGGCATGAAAAAATCCGGATCACTGATCGTTCTGTTCCGGCCCAGAACAACTGTTCCGGTGAGCGCTGGAAGGATGACCTCGCCGGCAACGTCGAGATAGTCCGGCCGGCTCATTATATCCGCCAGTTCGCTGCAATTGGCTGCGTCTGCGCACCACGCCGCAGCCTTGCAGACCGATCGTATCAGCGCATCCAGCACATCCGGTCTGGTCTGCGCAAATGATGCTTCCACGCCGAGAACTTTTTCCGGACTTGAACGCCAGATTGACGATTTACTCGTGATGATTGCGCCCTGCGCGGCCTGAGCGGCGACGGAATTCCAGGGTTCGCCGACGCAAAATCCGTCAATGCGCCCATTCGCAAGCGCGTCCGGCATGAAGGGCGGCGGAACGATCACGATCTCGACATCACGATCAGGGTCGATGCCGCTGGCATAAAGCCAATATCGCAAATCGTAATTATGCGCCGAATGCGAATGAACCACTGCCAGAACGAGCTTGCCGTGACCATTTCTGCGGCGCGCTTCGATAACGCGCCCGATCGCCAGCCCGGCCTGTCTGGCCTCCAGCTCCGTCAGCTCGCCAACCGCATTCATGGCGTCATAAAGCGCGTTCGACACGGTGATGGCGTTGCCGCCAAGCCCCAGAGCCATTGGCGCGATGATGTCAACCGGCATCGGCGAGAGGCCGAGCATTGCGGCAATCGGCATCGGAGCCAGGATATGGGCGCATTGAAAGTGCCCAACCGCCATGCGGTCACGGATATTGGCCCATGAGGTCTCGCGCACGAGCTTGAGTTCCAGACCTTCGGTCTCGGCAAAGCCTTTTTCCCGTGTCGCGATGAGAAGCGCTGCGTCGACGAGTGGCAGGAACCCAGCAATGACTGTCGGACTATCTTTGTGCGTCATTGCATGGTCCTCAAGGCTCCAGCAATTGCGACGCCGTCACGAGACTTTGCGCAATGTCGGAGATCTTCCTGTTCTGGTTCATCGCGGTTTTCCGCAAGAGCTGATAGGCCGCATCTTCGCTCAACCCCTTTGATTTCATCAGAATGGCCTTAGCCCTGTCGATGATTTTGCGATCCTGAAGTGCGCTGCGGGCCTCCTCAAGCTCACGTTCCATCCGCGAAAATGCATTGAAACGGCTGATCGCCATGTCAAGAATTGGCCTGACGCGCTCCTTTCGAAGCCCATCCACTATATAGGCGGAAACGCCGGCATCAATCGCCGCCTCGATCGCCGCCTTGTCCGAACTGTCGACAAACATGGCGATCGGCCGCTTGATTGCCCGTGTGAGCTGGAACATGTTCTCCAGCATGTCGCGGTTGGGATTGCCCAGATCGATGACGATGACGTCGGGGTCAATCTCGGTAATCTGACGTGCAACGCGTGTGACGTCGCTGAGTATCGTCACGACGTCATGGCCGTCGCCGCGCAAACCAGCCTCGATTATCGATGCCCGTGCGCCATTTTCATCAATGACCAAAATCGAGAGCGGCTTAGCGACCATACGCCAATTTTGCGCAAGCGAAGAATTTGTGCAATGCAATATTTTCTTGCCGTGCCAATAATTGAGAGCGATTGCGCGTCAGAGGCAAGAAATCAAGTGCGGGGCCGGGACAGCGCCGACGAAACTTGCAAATAAACAGGCAAAAAATCAAAAAGATGATTCGAAAAGGCCGTTAGACGATTTTCGGGAGCGGATTGGGCCTTTCGAAATCCAGCCCGCTTCTATCTACCCGGCGGCAATTGCGTACCCGGCTGTCCGCTCCACAATACGCCGCTGCTTCGCGTGGCGATAAACCAGCCGTCGCTGTTCGATGCTCAGCTCACTGGCTTTTCAGATGCGACAACAGAGAAATCCTGCTGTAGCCAGCTTGCGAAACATCGTTCAGCACCTCCATCACCCGGCCATAGGCGATCGTTTTATCCGCACGCACATAGGCTGTCGTCTCCGGCTGCCCCTCGCTCGGACGCAGCGCCGCCAGACGAGGGATAAGCTCTTCCCGGGAGACTTGCTCGTCTCGGATATAAAGCTGACCGTCGGCCGCTATCGTGACCACCATCGGCTTGGCGGGCGGGCGGTCTTGCGCCGTCGTACTCTCCGGCAGCTTGACCGGCACACCGGAAACCATCAGCGGCGCGGCCACCATAAAGATGATCAGCAGGACAAGCATGACATCAACAAGCGGGGTCACGTTGATTTCGGCCAGCGGGGCGAGATCTTCCTCGCTGCCGCCATTCTGCGGAATATTTGCGCCCATGGCGTTACCTGACCTTGCCTGCTTTCTCGAACCGCACAAACTCCGCCGCGAGGCTCGTAATTGCAATATTCATTCTTTCGGAGAGCCGCGAAAATGATCCCGCAATCTGGTTATAGGCGAACACCGCCGGAATAGCCGCCACGAGGCCAAGGGCTGTGGCGAACAACGCCTCGGCAATCCCCGGCGCGACAACGGCAAGACTTGTATCTTTCTGCGCCGCAATCGCCGTAAAACTGTTCATGATCCCCCAGACGGTGCCGAACAGGCCGATAAAAGGCG
Source organism: Hyphomicrobiales bacterium (assembly GCA_019634405.1). GTDB lineage: Bacteria > Pseudomonadota > Alphaproteobacteria > Rhizobiales > Rhodomicrobiaceae > JAHQVI01. Next base: position 224 of record JAHQVI010000002.1, on the reverse strand, counting down.
CGGTCGAGCCGACAGTTGCTAGAAACTTGACCCGCCTTTGCAGGCGCAACATCTCGATCCTGGCGCGGCCTCGCATGGCTTTCTCAAGCCGCCCTTCCCGCTCCGAGCGCGGTTCGCCCGGCTCGCTGTCATATTGTGCCGCTCCCGCGCTGTACATCGCTTCGGACAGCCAGTTCCGGTTACTCCCTGCCTCCAGCGGAGCGGCGGCGAACGTCTCGAACTTG
>JAHQVI010000104.1 GCA_019634405.1 Hyphomicrobiales bacterium | reverse complement strand
GACGATGAACCGGTAAGCGAAGCAGTTCTGAAGTATATCAACCGATTGTCGGATTTATTATTTGTTGCTAGCCGCTTTGTGAATGATAAAGGACAAGGCGACGTCTTGTGGCGGCAGGGACAAAATCGATAGGGAGAAGAGTTCGGTGTTGTTCGTACCACTCTGGGATATGAATCCGATGAAACGGGTTCGCTTTCAATTCGTGACGGTCGGATTGATTCTTCTGAACTGTGCAGTGTTCTTTTTCTTTCAGATGGGGATACTCTATCCGGTCGGCGATATGCTGCTGATTGATTATTCCGTTATTCCCAGTGAGTTGCTACGATCGGCGCAGGCGCCGACCGGCATTGAACCGCCGCCAACCGACCTGCGCGGGCCGCAAAGCCTGATCCTGCCGGAGGAGATCACGCTGCTGACCTACATGTTCCTGCATGGAAGCGTTCTCCATCTTGCGGGCAACATGATTTTCCTCTGGGTCTTCGGCGATAATGTCGAGGATTGCATGGGGCATTTGCGCTTTCTCGTCTTCTATCTGCTGTGTGGCATTTTCGCCGGCCTGACCCATGCCTTCATCAGCGTCCCCTCCGATGTTCCGATGATCGGCGCGAGCGGGGCAGTGGCGGGCATTATCGCGGCTTATTTGATGTTACATCCCCATGTGCGGGTGTGGGTGCTTGTGCTTTACCGGATTCCGCTGCGCGTCAGCGCCGGTTTTGCGCTTGCCGTCTGGATCATTCTACAGATTGTGAACGTCTATATGGACACGTCGGGCAATACGGCCTGGTGGGCGCATATTGGCGGGCTGGTCGCGGGCGCGGTCCTGATCATCTTTATGCGCCGGCCCGGCGTGCCATTGTTTGACAAGGCGACAGGCATCAAGGCGAGCACGTAAGAGCGCGCCGGATTCGGTCAAATCAGTGCGGTTACAACAGGCTGGCGAGACAAAGAATGCATACATTCTTATTTGTTGCAATTGCCAGGTTTCGCAACTTCCGCGTAGCTGTCGGTCGCATTGACAGTATTGCAAGCGCGTTCTAGCTTCTTGTTGATTTCACCTATGCAAAAAAGCGCTTTTGCATATCGCTCTGTAAGAACAGGTCTACGCCAACTAATAAAGCAGTCGCGCTCTTGCGCGATGTCGGAGTTTAATGAATGAAAATACTTGTGCCGGTCAAGCGTGTGATCGACTACAACGTTAAAATCCGCATCAAGCCTGACGGCAGCGGTGTCGAGACCGCTAACGTCAAGATGTCGATGAATCCGTTTGACGAGATCGCGGTTGAGGAAGCGCTCCGGCTCAGGGAAGCAGGCGCGGCCAGCGAAATCATCGCCGTCTCGATTGGTCCGGCAAAGGCGCAGGAGACATTGCGCACGGCGCTCGCAATGGGCGCAGATCGTGCTATTCTGGTCAGGACAGATGTTGCCGTCGAACCGCTCGCTGTCGCCAAGATATTGAAATTGATTACCGACAAGGAAGGGCCGGAGCTGGTTATATTGGGCAAGCAGGCCATCGACGACGATTCCAATCAGACCGGGCAGATGCTGGCCTCGCTTCTGGGGTGGCCACAGGGCACATTCGCTTCGAAGCTTGCCCCATCTGATGGTAAGCTCGCCGTGACGCGCGAAGTAGATGGCGGTCTGCAGACGGTCAGTTTGAAACTGCCAGCCGTGGTCACGACAGATCTGAGGCTCAACGAGCCGCGCTACGCATCGCTCCCCAACATTATGAAGGCTAAGAAGAAGCCGCTTGAGGAGCTTGAGCCGTCAGAATTCGGCGTCGAGCTGGAGCCGCGCATTGCTGTGCTGAAAACAACCGAGCCTTCGGAGCGCAAAGCGGGTGTCATGGTCGACAGCGTGTCCGCTCTTGTCGACAAACTTCGCAACGAAGCAGGGGTGCTGTCATGACCATTCTTCTTTTGGCGGATTATGCCTCCGGCGAGCTGAGCCCGGCGACGGCCAAGACACTGACTGCGGCGCAGCAGATCGGCGGCGACGTTGACATTCTTGTTGCCGGAAAGGGCTGCGGCGCGGTCGCCGGGGCGGCGGCCAAGCTCTCTGGGGTCAGAAAGGTGCTGCTGGCAGAAGCCGATCACCTTGAACATCTTCTTGCGGAGGAAATGGAGGCGCTGATCGCGCCATTGATGGCCGACTATGATGCGCTGCTTGCGCCTGCGACGGCAGCGGGCAAGAATGTTTTACCACGCATCGCCGCGCAGCTCGATACCCCGCAAATCTCCGAGATCATCGCAATCGAAGCGCCCAATCGTTTCCAGCGCCCGACCTATGCCGGCAACGCGATACAGACTGTCGAAGCTCCTGCCGACATGAAGCTGGTCATCACGGTGCGGCCCACAGCCTTTGCGGCGGCGGCGGAAGGCGGCCATGCGTCTGTCGAAACGATCGGCGCACCGGCAGAGCTCAATATCTCCAGCTTCGAGGGCGAGGAGCTGTCATCCTCCGAGCGTCCTGAACTGGCGTCCGCGCGGGTTGTGATCTCTGGTGGGCGCGGCATGGGATCGGGGGAAAATTTCAAGCTGCTGGAAACGATCGCCGACAAGCTTGGAGCGGCGATTGGCGCAAGCCGGGCGGCCGTCGATGCCGGTTATGTGCCCAATGATTATCAGGTCGGACAGACCGGAAAGGTCGTTGCGCCCGAGCTTTATATCGCTGTTGGCATTTCCGGCGCGATCCAGCATCTTGCCGGAATGAAGGACTCCAAGATTATCGTCGCAATCAACAAGGATGCGGACGCACCGATTTTTCAGATTGCGGATTATGGCCTTGTTGGCGACCTGTTCGAGCTGTTGCCCGAACTGGAAGCCGAACTGACAAAGGTGGGGCAATAGAGTATTAAGGACGGCCGGGCCTCAGTTTGACAATGCGGATGCACCGGCAGATGGGATCGATAAAAGCATGACGATCAAAACAGTAGGGATTATCGGCGCCGGCCAGATGGGCAACGGCATCGCCCATGTCATAGCGCTGTCCGGCTATGATGTACTGCTCAATGATGTGTCCGAGGAGCGCGTCCAGCAGGCGCTGGCGACGATCAACGGCAATATGACCCGCCAGGTTTCGCGTGGCAAGTTGAACGAGCAGGAGCGGGACGCCGCCCTGAGCCGGATCCGCTTTATCCGCGGTCATGACGGGTTGGGCGATGCGGATCTCGTCATCGAGGCGGCGACCGAGGATGAGGACGTCAAAAGGGCGATATTCGCGGAGGTCTGCCCAAGTCTCAGCGAAAGCTGCATCCTTGCCTCCAACACGTCCTCGATCTCGATTACGCGTCTGGCGTCGGCGACGGACCGTCCCGAACGCTTCATCGGCATGCATTTCATGAATCCGGTTCCGCTCATGGAACTTGTGGAAATGATCCGTGGCATAGCAACGGAAGAGGCGACATTTGCGCGAGCGCGCGAATTCGTCTCCAGCCTTGGTAAATCAGTTGCGGTTTCGGAAGATTTTCCGGCCTTCATGGTCAATCGCATTCTGCTTCCGATGATCAATGAGGCGATCTACACGCTCTATGAGGGTGTTGGATCGGTCGAATCGATCGATACGGCGATGCGGCTTGGCGCGAATCATCCGATGGGCCCCCTGCAATTGGCCGATTTCATCGGGCTGGACACCTGTCTTTCGATCATGCAGGTGCTCTATGAAGGTTTGGCGGATTCCAAATATCGTCCCTGTCCGCTATTGGTGAAATATGTCGAGGCCGGATGGCTCGGACGCAAGGCAACACGCGGTTTTTATGACTATCGCGGCGAAACTCCCGTGCCTACACGGTAAGCTTTGTATTGACTCTTTGCCTAAAAGGCACCACTTTCTCGCCCAGCCTTTAGCGATGTTGCAGCGCACATCCAATGAGTCGCGCAAAACGACGTTGCTGATTGCCTGAAAAATGCGAAGCGTCTCTCTAGGATGTTGACACAAAGCCGATTTAAAAATCACGGCAGACAAAACGTTCTTGCATCCTGTCTTGAGCGTTCGCACTTTCTTCATTGTCAGATTTCGAACTCGAAACGCATAGCCGCCATATGACGGCGTGGAACGGTACGATGCCAAGCGATTACTCAGGTTCCAGCGCAGACGGTCAGGACAACGCCATTTCTCTTTATACAGACACAATCTTTAAGCCCATGAAGCGTCCCCCATGTGAAAAATGGGAAGAGCCCGTTCTCACTGGCGCGCTCGTGCTGGCTGACGGCACTGTCTTGCGGGGGCAGGCTATCGGCGCGGTTGGCGAAGCGGTTGGTGAGGTCTGTTTCAATACGGCTATGACCGGCTATCAGGAAATTCTGACCGATCCGTCCTATGCCGGCCAGATCGTGATATTCACTTTTCCGCATGTTGGAAATGTCGGCGCGAATCAGGACGATATGGAAACGTCCAATCTGGCGGCCATATCCGGCGTTCGCGGCGTTGTCGTGCGGGCTGGCGTGTCCGATCCGTCGAACTTTCGCGCCATGCAGCATTTCAGCGCCTGGCTAAAAGCGCGGGGCATTGTCGGGATTTCGGGGATAGATACCCGCGCCCTGACCGCGCGCATCCGCGAAAAAGGCATGATCAACGCGGTGATAACGCATCATCCGGACGGTAATTTCGATTTCGGGGCGTTGAAGACTGCGGCAAAAGACTGGCACGGGATCGAGGGTGCGGACCTTGCCAGGGATGTGTCGACGCTGCAAAGCTATGATTGGGATGAAACGCTTTGGAATGCGGATAGCGGTTATGCCCGGCTGCACGCGCCGCAGTTTCATGTTGTCGCAATCGACTATGGCGTGAAGCGGAACATTTTGCGCTGCCTTGCCGATAGCGGGTGCAAGGTTACGGTTATGCCTGCAACTGCGACTGCGGAAGAGGTTCTCGCCAGAGAGCCGGACGGAATATTTCTGTCCAATGGTCCCGGAGATCCCTCCGCGATGAGCGAATATGCGGTTCCCGAGATACGTAAGCTCGTCGCCTCGGGCAAGCCGGTTTTTGGCATCTGTCTCGGTCATCAGCTTCTCGGCCTGGCGCTCGGCGCGAAGACGGAGAAAATGCATCAGGGCCATCATGGGGCCAATCATCCGGTCAAGGATTTTACCACCGGCAAGGTCGAGATCACCTCCATGAATCACGGCTTTACCATCGACAAGAGCACATTGCCGCTTGGTGTCGAGGAAACGCATGTCTCGTTGTTCGATGGTTCGAATTGTGGCCTTCGTCTGAAAGACCGCCCGGTCTTTTCAGTGCAATATCATCCCGAAGCCTCGCCCGGTCCGCAGGACAGCCACTATCTCTTCCGCCGTTTCGCCAATCTCATCCGCAAGCAGAAGGACATGGAGCTGGTCGCGGAATAGCGCATTTGCCGGGCGCTGTTACTGCGCGAGGCGTTCAAGCGTGTCGATTGTAGAGCGGTCGATGCGGCCGTCGGCAAGCGATTGACGGAAGTGACGCTGGAACGCTCTTACAACCCGTTCCGTGCGCGCGCAGACTGTTCCATTGACAGGGCAGTCATAGCCGTAATATGCAAGCAATTGCTGCGTATGGCGGACCGTTTCCGGCTCCAGCCCGGCATGTTCGGGGGCCTTTGCCGCCAGCGGTGCAGGGGGGACCCAATGGCCAATGCCGGCGCGCGCCAGCCCTGCCCAATCAAATTTTTCTCCCGGATCGGCTTTGCGGTCTGGCGCAACATCTGAATGGGCAAGAACGCGGCGTGGTGGGATGTCGTGCCGCGTGAGAATATCGCGGGAGAGCGCTATCACGGCATCCATCTGTGCTTCCGGAAAGTCCGGATAGCCCGCATCATGACCGGGATTATGGATCTCGATGCCAATCGAGGCGGAGTTGATATCGGTCTCGCCCATCCAGCATGACACGCCGGCATGCCATGCGCGCGCATCTTCGCTAACCATCTGCGTGATCCGGCCGTCCTCATCAACGAGATAGTGGCAGGAAACACGTGATGCCGGCGCGCACAGCCAATCGACGGCGCGGTCGGCGCGTGTCATGCCGGTATAATGCATCAGCAGGATCGTTGGGCGCAGCCCGCCTCGCCGTTGCTCGCAATTCGGCGATGCGCGCCACAGAACGTCCAGTGCTTTATCCGGCCCGGGGCTCATGATGGAACCGTCAAACGCGGGCCTTCAGCATCCGGCGTTCTTTCTGGATTTCGTCATAGGCTTCATTGACCACTGCGATCTTCTTGTTTGCGATGTCGATCATTTCCTGCGGCAGGCCGCGCGCAATCAGCTTATCGGGATGATTTTCGACCATAAGCTTGCGATATTTGCTGCGCAGCTCTTCATCCGAAATATCAGGCGCAACGCCCAGCACCTGGTAGGAGCTTTGGCGTGTCGTGGCGCAATGGCGCGAGAGAATGTACTGGAATTCGGTTTCGCCAATGCCGAAATGGGTGGCCACGGTCTGAAGATAGGCGCGTTCGCTCGGATGAATGATCTGATCGGCTTCAGCAATGTGGAACAATCCTTCAAGAATGTTTCGCAACATCTCGGGATCGTCCCCGAACAGGCGTGCAAGCTGTTTTGCGTAGGACTCAAAGCCCGCCGTATCCTGTTTGGCGAGGTTGAATATACGCGCAACATTATCCTTTTCGCTTTCCGGAACCCGGAAAACTTCCTTGAAAGCATGCACCTCATCCGTGGACACATGGCCGTCGGCTTTGGCCATTTTCGCCCCCAGCGCGATTACGCCGATGGTGAAAGCGAGTTGCTTGTCCACCTCGTCCGGTTCGCTTTCGCGGTCGACGACGAGATGCCCGGCGATTCCGCCGAGCAGCGCTCCCAAGGGACCGCCAATTGCAAGACCGGCCGCAGCGCCGGCTAGTTTCCCCCACACAGACATGATGGGCCTTTTCGATAATGCTCAGAATTTTCTGGCAAAACGCCTGAAGTCGTGTCTAGATCGTCAAATTCACCACGGATTTCAATTACAATATCTTAAGGCCATGCTGCGCAAACTTGAAGACACTGCGCGCGCAGACGATCAGGCGCGGCCTTTTGTCTCGTTGGGACTAGCGTTCGGCCTGGCCGCAGTGCTCGTATTTGGCCTGACATTGCCTATGACGCGGCTGGCCCTGGAGGGCTTCGGGCCGTTCGCTATAAGCCTTGGACGCGCCGTTCCCTCAGGCTTTCTCGCTATCGTGCTGTTATATTATAACGGCGAAAGTTTTCCACAGAAAAAACACTGGTTGACGATCATGCTGGCCTCTGCAGGGGTGGTTTTCGGCTTTCCGGTTCTCATGACCATATCCATGTTCCATCTGACGGCCGCGCATGGCGGGGTCATGCTGGCAATGCTGCCGCTCGCGACCGCAATGGCCGGGGCGCTGATTGCCGGCGAGCGGCCGTCGCTGGCTTTCTGGCTGGCCGGCATCGGCGGATCCGCCCTGGTTGTTGTATTCGCAATCGTCGAGGCGGGGGCCTTTCATCTGGAAATGGCGGATCTGATCCTGATTGCGGGCATCGCGGCGGCTGGCGTGGGCTATACTTATAGCGGCCTGCTCGCGCGCGATCTCGGTGGTTTGCAGGCCATATGCTGGGTGCTTGTCTTCAGCCTGCCAGTGTCGATCCCGCTATTGTGGTTGTTCGCCGAACCTGTCGAAACAGCGCCCTCTCTTGAAGCGATTTTCGGCTTTGTCTATGTGGCCGTGATAGGCCAGTTTGTCGGCTATTATTTCTGGAACAAGGGCATGTCGCTTGCTGGTGTCGCCCGCACCGGACAGCTTCAATTGCTTCAACCTTTCGTGACATTGCCTGCATCGGCCCTGTTGCTCGACGAGACGGTCGGCTGGCGTCACATTGTATTTGCGCTGGCGGTCGTCGGCGTCGTCGCTGCCGGACGCAGGCTGCGCGTAGGCAACGGAATCGCGAAATGAGCAATATGGGCAGCCGTCAGCCTCTTCGGCTCCAACGCGCATATGGGCATTTTCTGACCTTGCCGACACGCTGGCAGCATAGTGACGCTTACGGCCATATCAATAAAGCCGCCTGTACGGTTTGATCGGCAGGGCGGTAAATCGCGGCTTTATTAGAGGTGGACGTCTTGGCTCGGACAGGCGCGAGGTCACCGGCCTCGTGGCGGAGAATGGCTGCCGTTACACCGGCCCCATTGCGTTCCTCATCCGGTAATGATCGGCCTGCGCATTAGCTCGGTGCGCTGAGAAGCGGGGCTGTTTTGCGCAGACAGCGAATGCGCTTCGGCGGAAGGAGATTGCGTCCATGTGTACGTGGACCGGGGCGACGACGCAGCTCAGAGCCCAAACCGGTTAAGCTGCGCGGTCTCCTGACGCAGCTTCTGGTCTGCGGCAGGAGTGACCAAGTGCGTGCGCCCTATATTTCGCCTTCGATCTGCGCCGCCAGTTCGTTTTCCCGTTCACGAGACCGTTTATAGGCATCGCGTGCGGTCAGCCGTTGCGTATAGGATATGAATACATCCCGCTTCGGAATAACGTCGAACATCATGCCGAAATTCAGCGTCGCTCCGAGGACCAGATCTGCCGCCGTAAAGCGATCGCCAGCAACATATTCCATGTCGGAGAGCGCCGCCGACAATGTCGTCATGACGCTGTCGAAATCGCCATAGCCAAGGCTTTGCGGCGAGACGGGCGGACGCTTGAACGCCTTTTCAGCCATGACCGGTTCGATGCAGCTCGGGGCAAAGAACATCCAGCGGTAATAGGCCCCGCGATTGGGATCGGTCAGAGCTGGCGCAAGATTGGCGTGCGGGAATGCATCAGCCAGATAGGCGCAAATCGCGCTGCTCTCCGTAACCGTTACGCCGTGATGCTGGATAGCAGGGACCTTGCCCATCGGGTTGATTGCAAGATAGTCCGGCGATTTGTGCTCGCCTTTTTTCATTCGCAGCAATTTCAGCTCATAGGGAGCACCGATTTCCTCCAGCATCCACAGGGCAGTCGAAGCTCTTG
>JAHQVI010000103.1 GCA_019634405.1 Hyphomicrobiales bacterium | reverse complement strand
TCACGCCAGGCCGGTCATTGCCGTCAAAGATCAAAGGACGCTCAATGGCGCCCGTCGCCAAAACGACCTGCCCCGCCCGGATGCGCCATAGACGCTGGCGAGGCGCACGCGGATCACGATCATCGGTCGAAAGATGATCCTGAAGCTGCTGATTGAAGACGACGAGGTTGTCGCCATAATAGCCAACCGGCGCGGCGCGCCTGAGGATCATGACCTCAGGATAGCTGGCAAGTTCGGCCGTGATATCGGCAATCCACTCGGACGGCGCTTTTTGATCTATCGCGAACTGTTCGTTTGATGCGGACAGCAGCGCGCCGCCAAGCTCCGGCGTTTCCTCGGCAAGGATCACGCGCGCGCCCGATCGCGCCGCTGTCACCGCCGCCGTCAAACCGGCCGGACCGGAGCCGACAACCAGCACCTCGCAATGCCGATTTGCGCTCTCGTAACGATCCGGATCCGCCGCATCGGGCGCGCGCCCCAAACCCGCGGCGCACCTGATGAAACGCTCAAACGCCATCCAGTTTCCGGGCGGTCCCATAAACGTCTTGTAGTAAAAACCGGGGGGCAGGAACCGCGAGAATGCGTCATTGACCGCGCCCGCATCGCAGTTGAGCGATGGCCAGCAATTTTGCGGAAAAGCTTCAAGCCCTTCATAAATTTCGACTTCGGTCGCACGCATATTCGGGTCTGTTCGCGCCGCGTCCCTGCCGATCTGGACAAGCCCCGCCGGTTCCTCCGCACCGGCTCCGAAAATTCCGCGCGGGCGATGATATTTGAAGCTGCGCGCCACAATATGGACGCCATTGGACAGCAGCGCCGAAGCTAACGTATCGCCGGCGAAGCCAGTGTAATTCCTTCCGTTGAAGGAAAAACGCACGGGCTTCGTCCGGTCAATCCGACCGCCACGCGCCAGACGGAAAGGCTGATCGGATGTCATGCCGCCTCATTTTTGTCCGTTAACGGAACGTCTTTGATGATCTTTGCGGCGTCGTTACCGGAGCCGATCGGCGCTTCGCCGCAAGGCGTGACCGGATTCTGACCGCCGACTTCGGCCGGGAGATCTGCGCCGATGGCATAGATTGCGAGAATCTCATCGGTCGCTGTGTTACGGAGCATATTGAACCAGCTCCGGCATCCGGCGGCATGGTTCCAGCGCTCGGCAAAGACGCCCTTGGTATTTGCCCGCATAAAGAGAAATTCTGCCCATTCCTCGTCGCTCATCTGTTCGCTATGCAAGGGCCGCGCGCGATGCGCCTCGCCGCCATAGGAAAATTCGACCTGGTCGCGCGGACCGCAATGGGGGCAATTGATGATGAACATGGAGGACACCTGCACTTTCAATTTCGTCGCATCTCCCGCAAACGGGAGAACGGCCAAACTCAGCGAACCTTCAATGCGCCACCGCCGCTGCGCCATGTTCGGCAACCAGACGGCCAGTCACGAAACGCTCAATCGCAAAAGGTGCCGCAATCCCGTTCGGCTCGTCATTTGCGACCAGATCGGCAAAGGCGTGTCCGGAGCCGGGCGTCGCTTTCCAGCCCCCCGTCCCCCAACCGCCATTAACGTAGAAACCCTTCACGCCCGTTTTCGAAATGATCGGGCTGGCGTCCGGGCAGACATCGACGATGCCGCCCCATTGACGCATCATGCGCAGCCGTGAAAAATTCGGAAACAGCTCAAGCAGCGATGCGATTTCATGCTCAATGACATCGAAACCGCCACGCTGGGTGTAGGAAAGATAGGCGTCGATGCCCGCGCCGATAACGAGTTCGCCCTTGTCGGACTGGCTGCAATAGGCGTGCACCGCATTCGACATGACGACGCAGTTCAGCACCGGCTTGACCGGCTCCGATACGAGCGCCTGAAGCGGATGGCTCTCAATTGGAAGGCGCAGGCCAACCATCCTGGCCACGACGCTGCTATGTCCTGCCACGACGCTGGCAATTTTCGGCGTGCGGATAAATCCGCGATTGGTGTCGATCCCTGTCACCGCGCCCGCCTCGGCGCGGATGCCGGTGACTTCGCAATTCTGCACGATATCGACGCCCATCGCCGAGGCAGCGCGCGCAAAGCCCCAGACCACCGCATCATGACGGTTCACCCCGCCGCGCCGCTGCAATGTCGCTCCGATGACCGGGTAACGGACATCCTGCGAGATGCTGATCGCCGGACAGAATTCCTTGACCTGTTTCGCATCGAGATATTCGCTGTCGATGCTGTTCAGACGGTTCGCCTCGACACGGCGCTTGAGCTGGCGCGCTTCATGATCGTCATGCGCCAGATTGAGCACGCCGCGATGGCTCATCATGATGTTGTAATTCAACTCGCGGCCAAGCCCTTCCCAAAGCTTGAGCGCATGCCCATAGATCGCGGCGCTTTCATCATAGAGGTAGTTGGACCGGATGATCGTCGTATTGCGCCCGGCATTGCCGCCGCCGATCCAGCCCTTTTCCAGAATGGCGATATTCGTCATGCCGTGCTCGCGCGCGAGATAATAGGCCGTAGCCAGACAATGCCCGCCACCGCCGATGATCACCGCATCATAGGAGGGCTTGGGCTCCGCGTCGCGCCAGGCAGGTTCCCAGCCGCTATGCCCGCGCAATCCCTCGCGGAGCAGATTGAAAAAGGAATAATGCCGCGTCATGGCTGAGCCGCCCTGTCTATTCGCTCAAGCATCGGATTTGCCCGAAAACCGGTGCTGTAGAAGGTCATCCGTGTCCGGACGGGCGTATTCCGGGCCTCCGGACGGTCGCTAAGACAAATTCTCGATCTGGCCGTCATCATTGATGTACATCGCATTTGCCGCTGGCGCTTTCGGCAGGCCCGGCATTGTCATCATCGTTCCACACAGAACCGGCAGGAACCCCGCGCCCGCGGAAAGCCTGACCTCGCGGACCGGCAGCACATGCTCGCCCGGATTGCCCCCCGCCGCCGCGTCGGCCGCAAAGCTGTACTGCGTCTTGGCCATGCAGACCGGCAGATTGGCGAAGCCCAGCTTTTTGATACGCCTGATCTGCTGTTCCACTTCCGCCGAGAGAACGATGTCGCTTGCGCCGTACAGCTCGTGGGCGATGGTGCGGATCTTGTCGGCGACGGGCAGGTCCTCGTCATAAAGCGGGTGAAACATGCTCAGCGTATCGCTGTCGGCAATCTCCTTGGCGCGCCGGGCCAGCGACTCGATCCCGGCGCCGCCATCTGCCCAGTGCGAGCACAGATGCGCCTCGACGCCTTCAGCGGCGCAATAGTCGATGACGGCCTTGATCTCTTCGCTGGTATCGGCGTCGAAGCGGTTAATGCCGACAAGGATCGGGAGGCCGAAGCGTTTCAGATTGGAAATATGCCGTCCGAGATTGGCAAGACCGCGCTTGACCGCCTCGACATCCGGCGTGCTCAGATCGGATTTCGCAACACCGCCATGCATTTTGAGCGCGCGCACGGTCGCGACCAGCACTGCGAGGTTGGGCGTCAAACCGGCCTTGCGGCATTTGATGTCAAAGAATTTCTCCGCCCCCAGATCCGCGCCGAACCCAGCTTCGGTGACGACGTAATCGGCCAGTTTCAGCGCCGCCCGCGTCGCGCGCACCGAATTGCAGCCATGCGCGATATTGGCGAACGGGCCGCCATGGATGAAGACCGGATTGTTTTCCAGGCTCTGCACCAGATTGGGCATGAACGCCTGTTTTAGCAGAACCGACATTGCGCCGTCAGCTTCCAGATCAGCCGCGCAGACCGGTGATTTATCCGAGCGATAGCCGACGATCATGCTCCCCAGCCGGTCGCGAAGATCGTTAAAATTCTTCGCCAGACAGAAGATCGCCATGACCTCGCTGGCGACGGTGATGTCGAAACCGTCCTCGCGCGGAACGCCTTCGGTTGCACCGCCAAGACCGATCACGATCTTACGCAGGGCCCGGTCATTCATATCCATCACCCGCCGCCAGACGACGCGGCGCGGATCGAGGCCGGATGCGTTGCCCCAGTGCAGATGATTGTCCAGAAGCGCCGAGAGCAGATTATGCGCGCTGGTGATGGCGTGGAAATCGCCGGTGAAATGGAGGTTGATATCCTCCATCGGCACAACCTGGCTATAGCCGCCGCCTGCCGCGCCGCCTTTCATGCCGAAACAGGGGCCAAGACTGGGTTCCCGGATGCAGGTTGCTGCGCGCGCGCCAAGCCGGGCAAGCCCGTCGCCAAGGCCGATCGTCGTCGTCGTCTTGCCTTCGCCGGCGGGTGTTGGGGTCAGCGCTGTGACAAGGATCAGCTTGCCGTCCGGGCGGTCTTCCAGCCCTTCGAGAAACGGCTCTTCAATCTTGGCGATATGCTTACCATATGGGTAAAGCGCAAGTTCCGGCATGCCGAGCCGGGCACCAATCTGTGTCACCGGCTGCATATGCGCCTTGCGCGCAATTTCGAGATCGCTGGGAACGGTGCGCTTTTCTTGCGCTGTTGAAGGACTTGCCGCTGATCGAGGGTTGGTATTCAGCATATTTTTGTCCATCATGATCCGAAATCGCCGGGTGTACTGCGGAAAGTGTCCCTAAGGCATAGGAAATTCTCGAACATGATGCGCATTTTAATGACGTCATCCCATACCGATCTCGTCCGATACTGGTCCGAAAACGACATTGGCGGCAAGCGCAGCCGCCCCAATCCCAATCCATTGTAAAAAATCTGTCATCAACGGCTGCCGAATACACAAAAAGATTTGCGTCACCGCGTATGTTTGAGCAACAATTGTCCTAACGGAAAGATGCGGTTATACGCATCCAGGTGAAGTGTGCACGGTAGAAAGTTGCGCATTATGGGACATCATGGCAGTAGCCGCCAGACGATCCTGTTTTTACTTGTTCCCAAATTCTCCATGATCGCCTTTTCATCCGCGATCGAAGCGTTGCGACTTGCAAACAGGGCAGTCGGCAAGACAGTCTATGAATGGCGGCTCGTTTCCGAGGGTGGCTTGCCGGTGGAGGCGAGTAATGGCGTTCTCATCAACACTGACGCGTCATTGCGGCAAATATTGCATGCACCGGAGACGGAACGCCGTGCAGATTTCGTAATCTTGTGTTCCGGGATCGAAGTCGAGAATTTCAACAACCCCAAGATCTTTGCCTGGCTTCGGCGCATGCACGGACGCAATGTCAGCATTGGCGGCCTTTGCACGGGCGCATGGATACTTGCCAAAGCCGGACTTCTTGAGGACCGGCGCTGCGCAATCCACTGGGAGATGATCCCGAGCTTTGCCGAGACGTTCCCCGATGTAGATGTCAGGCAGTCGCTCTTCGAAGTCGATAGCGATATCTTCACCTGCGCGGGCGGAACCGTCGCGCTCGACATGATGCTCTACTTCATCGGACTTCGCTTCGGGACGAATCTTGCCGAGCGCATTTGCGACATTTGCCTGACCGACCGCATCCGGCCCGCCCATGACCGGCAAAGACTGCCCATCGGCTCACGGCTTGGCGTCCAGAATCCGCGCCTCCTGTCTATTATCGAGATCATGGAGGCCAATATCGCGGAACCGATTTCGCTGGAGGAAATCGCGCATGTAACGTCGATCTCGCGCCGCCATATCGAGCGGCTGTTCCGTCACCATCTCGAACGATCGCCCGCACGCTACTATCTGGAAGTCCGGCTTGAGCGCGCGCGCCGCTTGCTTCGGCACTCCAATCTGCCGATCATCGAAGTCGCGATTGCCAGCGGATTCATGTCGGCGTCGCATTTTTCAAAGCGCTATCGCGAATATTACAAGGTTGCGCCGCACATTGACCGGCACCGGCCGGATCTGGAGGATGGAGTCGTTGCCACCGGCCAGATCCAGGACAATCCGGAACAGCATCCGCCTACGGAGTAACTGTCAGCCGCGCTTTGACAGGGGCGATACGATAAATCCCTTCCCGCGCGGCTTAAGGGCAAAGTCGCCCCTGCCGACTGAAGTCATCCAGTCCGCCGATTGCCGGAAACCGCCAAATGTGTAGACGTGCAGCCCGGCGACCATTTGACGGCTGAACGAAGCGTCCGGACCGCTTGGCGCCTGCCGACTCGCAAGATATGAAACCAGCATATCCGGCGCGGTCTCGCTTGCAAGCTGAGTTAACTTCGCCCCATAGCGCCGCATGGCCCGCATGGAAGCGGATGCGCCGGTCAACGCGGCAAATCTCAGAAGGGTTGTAAGGCTTGTCGGTCCGGCAATGCCGACATGCAGAGGAAGCTGGTTCCCAAGCTCAGCCAATCGCGCCTGCCACGTGGTTAGCGCTCTGAAATTCAGCGTGAATTGCGAAATGAGCCGCAAGGAAGCGGTGCTTGAAAGCGCGTAGGCGTTCTTGCGGATCAAAGCCGCTTCAATCGCCTGCTGGTCAATCCCGGCTATGCCTTCAGGCTGCCCTCCCACGAAAATTGTTTCGATACCATAATCTTCAAGCAATCCCGTTTCGAGTACGGACATGCTCTCAGCATAAGGACCGGAGGCGCGGTCCGGATCGCCTGCAATCACAAG
Source organism: Hyphomicrobiales bacterium (assembly GCA_019634405.1). Classification (GTDB taxonomy): domain Bacteria; phylum Pseudomonadota; class Alphaproteobacteria; order Rhizobiales; family Rhodomicrobiaceae; genus JAHQVI01. Next base: position 5,614 of record JAHQVI010000103.1, on the reverse strand, counting down.
GCACTGTCGGACATTGGCCTCGTCGCGCAGACGGCTGAGCGTTTCGGTCAACTCGGCGCGGGAGCGCAATCGGCGCGCGGCAATGTGCGGAACGGGCTCCATCCCTTCGCGGCGCAGCCTTATCGCCAACGGCAGGCAATCCCGAAATGTTGCGCCAGGAAGATATGGGATAAAAACTTTCGAACCCGACGGGAGACATTCGCTGAAGTGATTGATTTTGCGGGCTGTTTTCGGCAGGACCTCAATGGAGAAATCCCGGGTTAAATGACGGATGCGCGCAGCCAGCTCTGTATCCGGGCAGGCAGGCGCAGGGATGATCGCCGCAGCGGTCTGTGGCGCTTCATTCGCCTCGGCGGCAGTCGCTTCCATATCGTCATAAAGGCCCATCGCTCAAACTCCACCGCTTGTCTTGCCACTATCGCCGCTTCGAAACCGCCGCCATCATGCGCATTGCCCCGATCGCGCGGCGGCTGTCTCCATCGGACCGGTAACTGCCTATGTCATGAACTTTTCCCGGGCAGGAGCCGGAAAGCCCGGACTTTGTCCATTGCGACCAGCTTCCTCGCGCCGCCCTATGCCATTAACCGCTCATTATCCGCATCATACGGACTTTCCGAAATCACCATTGCCGGATAGCGCTGACCGAGAATCTCGACTTCGAACGCCCCGCCTTCGTCGCCCAGCTCCGGGGGCACCATCCCAAGCGCGATAGACTTGCCGAGCCGCCAGCCATAACCGCCGCTCGTACAACGGCCGACCATAGCGCCATTCCGGTAGATCGGCTCGTTGCCGCGCGGGTCGGCATCGGTGATGTCGCCCACTTCCATGGTCACAAACCGGTTCCTGAAACCACGCTGCTGCCATTCGATCAGCGCATCACGCCCGATGAAATGCGGCTTGTTCAGACGGACGAAGCGATCAAGCCCCGATTCCAGCGCCGAGTACTCGATCGACAGCTCGCGCGGGATCAGCCGGTAGGACTTCTCGATGCGCATGGACTCCATCGCGCGGATGCCGAAGGGCCGGAGACCGTGGCCTGCGCCTGCTTCGAAGAGCAGATCAAAGATCGTGTTCTGCATCTCGATCGGGTGATGCAGCTCCCACCCAAGTTCGCCGACAAAATTGACACGCAGCGCATGCGCCATGGCATGACCAACGCTGATCGTCCTGCCCGTCAGCCACGGGAAGGCCTCGCTGCCAAGATCGGTATCGGTGAGCTGCTGAAGAATGTCGCGCGCTTTCGGTCCGGCAAGAACGAGTACGCCATATTGCGTCGTCACCGGTTGCAGGCGTACGCTGCCGTCCGTCGGCGCAAGTTTCATCAGATAGTCATGATCATGCCGTTCATTCGCGCCCGCCGAAACGAGATAGTAGGATTGCGGCCCCATCTTGTAGATGGTGAATTCAGCGCGCACGCCGCCATTCTGCGACAGCATGTGGCAAAGCCCGATCCGCCCGATCTTCTTCGGAATACGGTTAGCGACAAGCGACTCCAGCCAGCTTGCCGCCCCTGGACCGGACACCATCATTTTGGCGAAGGCCGACATATCAAGCACGCCGGCATTTTCGTGCACATTACGGCATTCATTGCCGACATGTTCGAAATAGTTGGAGCGCCGGAAGCTCCACAGTTCGCGCACTCTGCCTTGATTGTCCGGCAAGGGATGATTGTGATCGAGCAATATACCGGGTTTCGGCAACTCATCCACCACCAGCCCATAGCCCTCCGGCGCGAACCAGTTCGGACGCTCCCAGCCATAAACCGAGCCGAAAACCGCTCCCTTGGCGGCCATGCGCTCATAGCAGGGCGAGCATTTCAGCGGTCGCGCCGCCACGCGCTCTTCATCGGGATAATGCACGGTGAAGACATTCGCATAGGCTTCCTCATTCTTGCGGCGCAGATAACCGCGCGAGGCATAAGGCCCGAAACGACGCGGATCCACGCCCATCATGTCGATGGACGGCTCGCCCTCGACGATCCATTCGGCAAGCTGCCAGCCCGCGCCGCCCGCTGCGGTGACGCCGAAGCTGTGTCCCTCATTGAGCCAGAAATTCTTCAGCTCCCAGGCCGGACCGATGACCGGCGATCCGTCGGGCGTATAGGCAATCGCGCCATTGTAAACTTCCTTGATGCCAACTTCTCCGAAAGCAGGCACACGCTCAATCGCCGCAGCGATGTGAGGCTCGAGCCGCTCCAGCTCTTCCTGGAACAGTTCGTATTCGGATTGCTCATGCGGCCCGTCAACATAACAACAGGGCGCGCCCGCCTCGTAGGGCCCGAGCAGCAATCCTCCGGCTTCCTCGCGCATATACCATGAGCTGTCCGACTCGCGCAGCACGCCCATTTCCGGCAACCCATTCGCCTTGCGCGCCTTGATCTCGGGATGCGGTTCGGTAACGATGAACTGGTGTTCGACCGGAATGACCGGAATGTCGAGACCAACCATTGCGCCGGTCTGCCGGGCAAAATTACCGGTTGCCGAAACGACATGCTCGCAAGTGATCTCGCCCTTGTCGGTTGTCACAAGCCATTCGCCGTTGGGCTTCTGGGCGATACTGGTGACCACCGTATTGCGGTAGATCTCCGCGCCGCGATTGCGTGCCCCCCGCGCCAGAGCTTGGGTCAGGTCAGCGGGCTGGATATAGCCGTCTTCAGGATGCTGGATCGCGCCGACGACGCCATCAATATTGCACAGAGGCCAGATTTCCTTGAGCTGCTCCGGTGTTAGCCAGCGCACGTCGACGCCGAGAGTTCGCGCCACACCCGCATAATAATGATATTCGTCGAGCCGATCCTGCGTCCGCGCCAACCGGATGTTCGAACAGACGGAAAGGCCAACCGGTTGCCCGGTTTCTTCTTCAAGTGTCTTGTAGAGCGCGACGGAGTATTTATGGATCTGTCCGACGCTGTAGCTCATGTTGAACAGCGGCAGCAAGCCCGCCGCATGCCATGTCGAGCCGGAGGTCAGCTCCTTGCGCTCGATGAGCACGGCGTCGCTCACGCCCTTGCGCGCCAGATGGTAGAGAGTGGATACCCCGACGACACCGCCGCCGATAACAACAACACGCGCATTGGTTTTCATCGCGATCTCTCCCGCTTATCAAACCTAGAATGCTCTTGCTTGGTCGAGAGCGGCGCGCGCATTGCGACTTCGGATTGACGATTTACGACATGGCGACAGGCGCTTTCGGGACAGCTATGCCGCGAAGATGCCGGCGAGATTGTCGCCCGTATCGAGATGAGGAAACCAGTCGAGCCCCGGCGGCGGCTCCCGGTCCAGATCGGGCGCGCCGCGGCCAACCCGCAAATGCGCGACATCCACCCTGCGCGTATCGGGGGAAATGCGGGCCCAAACATCAAGCATTTCTGACCTACCGGCGGCTATGCGGAACAAAGTGCGCTTCGTTGCACGATGCACCAATGCCAGCTTCCGGTTCGGTGGAAAGAGCGATTATCGGATAGGCTTTGTTCAACAAGATGCTTCGACATAACGTTTGTTGCTACGCAGAAGATTCGCAAAACCTGCCCGCATTTTGCGAAAGGATGTTTGTTCTGACCACATCCTCATGGAATTTATATATGCCGCCGAAGTCCGCCCAACTTTCCCAAAGGGCCTCAAGCGGTGCATCCACCACTTGAGACACAACGCTATCGGGTTCGCTCATTCCGCGCCCCTGTACAGAAACCCAAGCACAAGCGCGAACATACTGAACTGTATTGCGAGATATCCGGTTTCCATTGCGATAAATCCGCTGGCATTCGGCACATTCTGTTTAGCGACCAGCGCCAGGACATGAGACGTCCAGAAAAACAGCCCCATCAGGCCCGCGAACTGAAATGCTTTCACGTATCCGGCGCTACCGGTGTAAAACAACGGATAAATAATGGCCAACGCTAATCCCTGAATGATGATGGCCGCCAGGCCGACCGGGATATTTGGTTCGCCAGCGAAATAGCCGAATGATTCATATTTCTCTTTGAACAAGCCTGCGTGCCATCCAAGAGCCAGGGGAAAGACAATAACGACATAGGCCGCGGCCGAGAGAAGTACTTTTGTCATAAATCCCTTTTCACATTCCAGTTGCGCGTTTCCACAGAGCCATCGGTGCCCCTCCCGGATCGCGTATAAAGCTGGCATCACCCGCCGGGCCCTTGAGGTTTTCTGCGATGATCTCGGCGCCGTTTTTGCGGGCATTTTCTACGGCGGCAAGCAGGTCATCGACTTCAAGGTAGGGCACCCAACCAGAGACGCCCTCCATGGCATCAGCTGTCGCCGCAAACGGCTTGTCCTGACCCTTAGCCGTCAGAAAAGTCATGGGGCCGATATCGTTTGGAACCCACCCGAAAGCTCGCTCAAGGAAATCCGCCGTTTCGCTGCGGTTTTCTCCGATGTTGTCGAACCAGACAAAGGGTGAAGGCATGGCAAAAATTCTCTTTCATTTTGCAAGTGAATCATTGCTAAGCCATATGCTTGCATATTGCAAGAGAAATACCGCAGCCCTATATTTGGTTTATGGCCAAACCCCGGACACTCAATTGGCAGGGCTGCCCAACGCGCTACGCCGCAGGCACTTTTGGCGACAAGTGGTGCTTCCTGATCCTCAGAGATGTCTTGCTTCACGGAAAGCGGACGTACAGCGATTTTTTGAACTCGCCGGAAGGCATTTCCACAAACATTCTCGCGGATCGCCTTTCCCGGCTTGAAGACGCCGCAATTCTGGATCGGCAGGTAGACCCGCGCAAGGCAAGCAGGGTCTGCTATTTTCCCACTCGCAAGGCGCGCGACCTACTTCCCTCTCTAATCGGGATTATGGTGTGGTCGACGCAGTATGACGAACACACCGAAGCGCCGGAGTCTTTTGCGAAGGCGTATCGTGCCGACCCCGTCGAAACAATCGCATGGTATGAAGCCCAAATCGACAGGGTCGATGCAGAGATCTTCTCAGAAGCGGAGCAATAGCCGGCTTTCGAGCGCGATGCGCATTTCCGTAGTTTGAGGCGAATGTGACCACGAGATGCATCTGATAAATTGCAGCTCGTGGCCGATCGTTTGAAAGCCCGTCAGACGGTCAAACTGATGTTGAATTTGTTGCCGTCCGGGTCGCGGAAATAGGCACCGTAAAAATGTTCACCACGATAGCCCGGAGCGCCCTCATCTGTTGCACCGAGTTTAATCGCCAGGGCATGAACGGAATTTACCTGATCTTGATCCGTTGCTGCCAGCGCGATCATGGTGCCGTTCCCGTGAGACGCTTTATTGCCATCACGGGGGTAAGTTATTATTATTTTGGGATCTTTAGGCCCAAAACTATAGCCAACCATATGGTCTAGGCTGTAGACGCGCTTGCCATCTAACGCGCCAAATAACGCATCGAAGAATACTGTAGACGCAGTGAGGTCATTTGACCCGAGAGTGATGTAACTAATCATAGGTTCTCATTTTTTATAATTTGGTGCTGCACCCTGTGGAATGGCGCGCAATAAAACCGATGGCCGGTTCGGCTAGAGGATCTCAGGCAATCATGGGTTATCTTTGTCCGTTATTTCAGGATCGATCAACGGCGGCAGCGTCCGCGAAACGGTCTTTGGGTGCAACCCAATGCTCCAAGCATG
>JAHQVI010000102.1 GCA_019634405.1 Hyphomicrobiales bacterium | reverse complement strand
GGGCGCTACGCTCGCCAATACCGCCTATTCGGTCAATATCAAGGAACGCTACGATTTTTCCTGCGCCATATTTGATGCAAATGGCGATCTCGTAGCGAACGCGCCGCATGTGCCCGTGCATCTCGGTTCGATGAGCGAAAGCGTGCGAACGGTCCTGACACAGAACGAAGGCAAGATCCATCCCGGCGATGTCTTCATGATCAACAATCCGTTCAATGGCGGTACGCATCTGCCTGATGTGACCGTCATAACGCCGGTTTTCGACGAGGCTGGAGAACAGATTATTTTCTCGGTCGCCTCTCGCGGCCATCATGCCGATATTGGCGGGAAAACGCCCGGTTCTGCGCCTCCGGACAGCTCTCATATCGATGAAGAAGGCGTGCTGATCGAAAATTTTCTGCTGGTCAAGCAAGGCTTGCTTCGAGAAGCCGAAACCCGAAAGCTTCTTGCCTCGGGCCGGTATCCCTGCCGGAATATCGATCAGAATCTGGCGGATTTGATTGCCCAGATCGCCGCGAACGCAACTGGCGTCGCCGAGCTTCGCAAGATCGTCGCGCAATTCGGCTTGCAGGCGGTTCACGCCTATATGACGCATGTCCAGAACAATGCCGAAGAGAGCATACGCCGGGTGATCGACGTCCTGAAGGAAAGCGAATTCACCTATCCGCTCGACAGCGGCGCACAGATCCGCGTGAAAATTACAATCGACCGTGCGGCCCGCCAAGCCAAACTTGATTTCACCGGAACGTCGCCTCAGGACAAGCAGAATTACAATGCCCCGCTGGCGGTCTGCAAGGCTGTCGTGCTCTATGTCTTCCGTACTCTGGTCGACACTGACATTCCGATGAATGAGGGATGCCTAAAGCCTCTCAAAATCCATGTGCCGAATGGTTCCATGCTCAATCCGACTTATCCGGCGGCAGTGGTGAGCGGCAATACGGAAGTCAGCCAAGCGATCGCTGATACACTTTACGGAGCCCTTGGCGTGATCGCCGGATCGCAGGGAACCATGAATAATTTCGTCTATGGGAACGAAAAATATCAAAATTATGAAACCATCTGTGGCGGGACCGGCGCGGGTGACGGTTTTAATGGTGCGGATGCGGTCCATAGCCATATGACGAACACGCGCATGACAGACCCGGAGGTATTGGAGACCCGTTTTCCGGTTCGCGTCGAGGAATTTTCGATTCGCAAGGGATCTGGTGGCCAGGGCGCGTTCAAGGGCGGCGATGGCGCCACGCGCAAACTATGCTTCCTGGAGGACATGACGGCGACGGTGCTGTCCTCGCATCGCCGAGTTCAGCCTCATGGAACCGCTGGCGGCATGCCCGGATCGGTCGGGCAGAACCTCGTGATCCGGACCGATGGCGGAATTGTTGAACTTGAGGGCAATGATGAGATCGCCATGACCCCCGGCGATGTCTTTGTCATGCATACGCCGGGCGGCGGCGGGTTTGGCGGCGAACGGTGAAGTCACTTGCCCGCTCAGCGGGTAGGTGACGGTCCTCATGCCATTGAGGTCATTTGCCCGTCAAGCAATTAAAACGGAAACATCGCATTGCATTCTGTATTCTCTAAAAATAGATAGTATTTTTTGCAAATATTCTGAGTAAAAAACAACCAACAACTCAATGTTGCTGGCGATTTTTTATGAAAATTACTTCGTAATTTAAATAATTTACTTTTTTTTCGAAAGTATCAAATTTTTGTAACATATAGCACAGTTTCGGGTGTTGTTATTCTCTACTCTGGAAGCAATACATCATTCGGAGAAAGCTACAATGACATCCCCTTCTTCAGTCGTTGACACTGGTCCATCCATTGCACAAACAACGAACACCGACACTCAGGAGGTCGTAACGGCCCCTCCGCAAGCCAAAGGTGTCGTCGGGCAGGAAGGAGGATGGTTACCTCCGCAGACGATGTCCTATGACGTAACGCAAAACGAGTGTCTGTCAGACACCGATACAACATGTCAGTCTGCAGAAGATCTGTGGAGCGAGGAAAGATACAATCCATCTTACCCGACGCGTTTCCATCTGGCTCAATCGTTCCCCGAAGATGCGCTCACATCTTTTCCTGAGGTTGATCGGACCAGGGAGTCTGATCCTGTGGATTTGGCCAATCCATCAACATCAGAAACGCTCGCAAGCCAGACACAGTACATAGAGGATTTAACCGTAGAGCAAGCGAAAGCTCAGCTCGCGGAGATATATGCAAAACGGCAAGCCATACTTGCCCAGAAACCTGAGAACCTTCCTCTGGAACAGGCGACCCCGCTCCTTGCCGAGCTGATGGCGCTCAATATTCAGATGGGCGAGGCGGAGCGCGCTTTGGCCAATGCGATCGAAAATGAACTGGAGACTGCGGCTCTGGACGTTTTCACCGGCCCCTATGATCCAGACATTGGACCGGGGCCTATCAATCCCGAATATTTGAGCCCGGTTGAAGCCCCCTTTTTCTCGGTGCCTGGCTTTCTGGATAGCGGGAAAATATTCTCTCCCTACGGATTAACACCGGACGACAAATACGCATCGGATTACCAACTAGACGCTGCTGTCGCAGAGCTGAAAACAGACCAACGCTTTAAGGGTTTGGAGCAGGCTCTTGACGAAGCGCGCGCGCGATTGCAGCTGAAGCGTGAAATCGATCGTCCGGTCGATATTCATCCCGAGCTGATTGAAGATCCTGTTTCCAATGCTTTCGTGCACGCCGCAAAGAGCGCCGCAAATCTTAACTACGCCCATCTTGATAGAGGCGACAATCATATTCAATATGATCTTGCATATCGCAATCCGGTCATCGCCATGCTCCTCCTGGGCTCAAATATTGAAATTGAGACAACCTCTCAACGGCTCATCAAAGCGACGGCCAACGGCGTTGAGATCGCACTTGGCGAAGCGCATCAAACGCTTGCTGCGGCAAAGCAACATACGGTTCTTGGCGCAAAGATATTGCAGGCGGCTGCGGATCAGGGCCTTCTCCAATTTGCCCCTGAAGTTCAAAACCTCCTGGCTGTCTTGCCAGGGTTACGCCTTGAATACACTCAAGATCAGGTTGTGGACTTGTTGTCCAAGGGACGTGATGTCGAAGCCGTCAAGGTTTTGGGCGCCAATATGAATGCGACGCAGTCGCCGCAGGAACGCCAGGTCATGTGGATGACCGCAGGCCAGCCGCATTTCAATGGCGCATATTTCGAGAAGAAAATTGACGAGGCTCTGGCGCACACGGCTGAACAGGCCGGTCTCGACAACCACAAGGCTGGCGTGAAAGCCGACAATGTCGGTCGCTGGGTCCAGGACTTCATATCGAATGGCGCGCCTCCCAGCGAAGTCGGAAACATACTGCTCGACAAGGTCAAGAGCGAGTTCTCGCAGGACTGGTACACAAGCCTCGATCCAGATGAGGACGTTTTTGAAAAACGTTGGTTGATCGATCAACGTAGTGGCCTCAATAACTCGTTCTATATGCGTGATGAAAAGGCTGTCGATTTTACCGGGGGTCTGATCAAGCTGGTTGAGGTCACGGATATCGGCCCCAATAAGCGTGCCGGAGAAATCGCTCAATGGCTGTTGTCTTCGCCGACCGGGGCACCCATCCATGCGCTGGGTGAAAAAATCACCGGGCAGCTTACGACACACATGAACAATTCCGTACCCGTCGCACCATATGCCATGCCAACGGCAAGCACTTACCGGTCTGGTGGAACTGCTTTTGAGACCATGCCGCTTTCACCACTCTCTCAAAAGGTCTTCAAACATCAGCTTGAAATGTTCGGCAAAGGCAGTCTTGCATATGAGGGGTTGACGGAAGATCTCCAAGGCATAACGCAGGATTTCCTTTCTGATCAGTCTAAAATGATTGCGGCCCAGCTCTATCAGACGCTCTCCGATAACCCTGACGCGGCTGTTAGACCCTACTTCACCAGTTTTATGAGCGGACCTGACGTTACCGAGCGCAAGCAATATAGTGGTATCGAGCTGCGTAACTATATCGGCCGCGCAATGGGCATGTCGCCGACGAACGTCGAAGCCGCGAAAGTCAGCGACAATACAAAGGACTGGTTCTCTGGGCCTGAATTGTCTAAGGCCATCAATGTCGTGGAGGCCTGGATAACAGAATTTGGCGGGACCTCCGCGCCGGAACTCTCAGCCATTCCGATGGTCTATGCCGACCCGAAACAAGGCGTGCTGAACCTCACTCTTTTCCAGGTCCATACGCCGAACGGAACCATTGTCATCGACAGTTCCATGGCCAATATCGTGCTGAACGGGCCTGAAGCGGCATCATATCAGCTTGGGGACAAACCGAACGGGCCGCTCATCTATGATGATTTCGACGCCTTCATCAGAGAAAACCGCTTGTCGACTGACGGTACACTTTATGTGCCTGCGCGGACATCCGCCCCTGACGGTTTCAGCTTCGTCAACGACAATGGCGAACTTCAATATCAGCCGGTGCAAGCTGCGATAACCACGACAGGCGAACAGGTCATGTACGTTGTGGATTGGGGCGCTGCCGTCGGCGGTGTGGTCGTGGGCGGCGTCATGGTCGTAGGCGGTATTATTGGTACGCCCTTTACCGTCGGGCAATCCGCATGGATCTCCGTGGCGGGTGTCAGCTTGATGGGATACGGCCTTGGCCGTACTGGCTACGAACTGTACGAAATGAACCACCATGCCCAGTCTATGAGCTTCAGCAATCCTGAAGCCCGGATGCAATATCTGTCACTGATTGCTATGGCTGGCGGTCTTGCGACGTCGAAAGCGGCAAGCCTTGGTAGAGTGGCTGCCCAATCTGGCCAGGTTCTGGAACGAGAAGCGATCCTGCTCCACACAGCCGGGAAGACCGGCAAGACATTCGAGACGCTCGTTCTTCAGGCCAATCAGCATCTTGCGCGCGCCCAGACCCTCAAGAACACGGCCTATGGCCTGTCCGCCATCGATATCGGCGCATCAGGTTGGGCGATGGGCGAACAGGGATATTACCTTGTCCAGAACTGGGAGAGTCTTGAGCCGGGACAAAGAGCTGAAGCACTGACAATGCTTGGACTGAATGTTGTTCCGTTCGGCGTGGGTATTGCGACCTTCCGAAATCAGTTCACGGTCGATCCGAATCTGGTTGAGGCTAAGGCGCAAGCCGGTTTCCGCGAGCGGAACATTGCCCCGCCCGATCCTGGCGCGAAGACCACAAACACCCATGAGCGTATCATCATTCCTGAAGCGGGATATCAGAACCGAATCGTCACCCCGGACGGCGAGACAACAACCGCAAGCGGCATCGTTCTTCCGAAAGAGACTGGCGCAGGAACGACAGAGGGCGGCATCATATTACCGGATGGAGTAGAGGGTTACAAGCTGACGTCAACCGGTTTGTATGTTCGGGATAATGGCGTTGTCGACGGTGTCATCCCTACTCAGCAGGATGGCGTTCCAAGGTTCAATGCCGAAACGCTCGGCCTGGATAGCAGCATAGGCCGGTCCATTGAAATTGATGAGGCGTCATTCTGGCCGAATTACGCGGAAGGCAATGTCGGACCGAAAAGCCGTTATCGGTCTGCCCAAGCGGCCAGGTGGATCGGCGGGATATACGATCGCACCTTCCCAAGTCTTAACGAAACTTACACGCCGCAAGTTTACGCCAGACTGCTATCCGAGGCTGACCCTAAATTGCAGGCAATATTGCCAAAACCTGAGGACATGACTGTCGATATCAATACGATCGAAAGATCTTTTACGCCGCCTGGTCTCGAAAAGACCGCTCATGACATTCATTTCCATCCCTACCCTTATGACCGTCGCGACATGAGCTGGGCAGGACCGCATGCGCTCCTAACCGTCACGCCGGATAGAGGCCGTATCCTTCTTGGCTGCATTCCTCAGCATTGTGGCGCCGGGCCTCATTACTCGACATTCAATCCAGGTGAACTGACGCTAAAGGACGCACGGTTACTCGACCAACGCCTTGCCGAGACGTTCATCCAGTTCGCCCAGCAAAACCCTCGACATGCAGCGCGTATTGATCTCTCATTAACCGGGGTTGGCGATCCCGTTACGAAAGGGGCGGGGCCATATCTTCGCGATCAGCTTCTTAAATACCCAGGCCTATTCACTTCTGTTGGCGAGATCACTGCCAATAAGGAAATGGTTTCAATTATGCTTGGCGGTCAGCGCATGACGCTTGATGGCGATCCTTATGCCGGCGTCTTGGACGTTGCCCGGGAAACAGGCATAATGGTTCTGTTGCATTCTGACTGGAGTAAGCATGCGCTTGATCCCGAGGGGCGTCCAACCGCAACAAAGTCCGCCTATGAAGCATCACACTTCGAGACGCTCATCCAGGCTCATGAAGAGCAGAATCTGCGCGGCGTTAATGTCGTATTTGCACATACCGGCATTGGTCGCTTCGTTCGCCCAAATGATGCTCCCATCACAAGGGACGTTAAGATAGTCAAATGGGATTTCAATACCGGCAAAGAGATTTCCAGCAAAACCGTCTCCCTGACTGCGCCGGAACATATTCACAAGATGTATCAGCTTATCGAGCGCGTTCCCAACGCACGCTTCGATATGTCGTGGTCTGATGTTTCCCAGGCTTATATGGACAGCCCGACATTGCGGCGCGCTTTTGTTGATTTCATCGTGGCGAATCCGGACCGCATCCTGTTTGGCTCTGACTCGGTAAAACCGGTTAATGACGGCCATTACCATCAAACGCTAAAACTCGTCGAACCTCTGCTCGCTGACGTTGCCTTACAAAGCCCGAACGCGCTTTGGAAAGTTCTGCGCGGGAATTACGAAAACGTCATGCATAACGCCGGACACAGAGTTCGCGTGTGGACGGAGGGGCAGCTACGCGACAAGCCCGGCAGCGCGGAAAAAATCCATGAGATGAGGGATCGTGAAGCGATGCTCATCACTATACGGCGCGGCATGAACCGTGAGGCGGTGGAGGAATACGCCCATTGGCTCCACGATCTGCAAAACCTCTGGGAAAAGCATAGCGGAATCGAGCTCGGCTATAACCTGCAGCAAAAATTCCATGACGAAAGAAAATTCTCAGGGGCCGATCCGGAGGAGCAGACTGCGCTCCAGGAAATCATTTCGCTGGCGGAACAGCAAAAAGCGGGTGAGACGGGCGGTTCACCTAATTCAGGCGTCGAGGCTAGACTCTTTGAAAACTTGCCTAAATCAGAGCCGCAAACTTGGGAGACGACCGCACGCGTTGGAACAGGCACCCCTGCGGGATTTGACGGCGAGCCAACCAATCCTGTTCGTCAGAACGCCCAGCAAAACGCTGCCTTTCTGGGCGGGCTTTCCGCATGGATAGCCACCGTTCTTCCCATTGGCATACTGGGACGAGCAAATCCGGCGCCTGGCGGCGATGGCGTCGTTCTCAGTTCGGCGGACCGCGTCGCCAATGATGGAGCCTTTGGTATCCGCGGGATCTCGGCATTGGTGAAAACACTGTATGCTGAAAAATTGCGCGTCGATTGGGAGGAAATATTCGAAGAAGGACACGTAACACGGTCCAATCTGAACCGTTTTGTCAGCCGCATCTTCAATGCGCAGATGGCCATGGGTTTCAGCGACGAACAAATGCTTCAGGTCGGCGCGGTGACGGAACAGTTCTACAAGAATTATGAGTACCTTCGTAACTCGGATGCTTATAACTCAAGAGAGCGCTTTCTGGACATCATGGCGCTGGTCGGACAATATCAAATCACTGTCGATCGTATTATTGGCGGTCAGGCATCTTCGCTAAGCGCTTTCGATCCGCGCCGCGGCGTGGGACAGGCTCAGCGTGCCATCAATTTAGCAACACTGCTGATTAATGACGCCGTTGCCGTATCCTGGCTTGCGTCAAACGGCATTGATCTGTCGTCGCCTGAGCGTGCGGCGCAAAGCTCGGCGGCTGTGCTCTTTGGCATCGGCAATGGCATACTGACGGCCCATACGGCAACCGGGTTAGGCGGCGGTCTCCGAGGCGTGGATCTGGAAAGCAGCCAGACAATGCGCTGGCTGCAGGGGCTCTCCACCGCGACCCTGGCGGCAGGCGGAACCGCCTGGGCGGCAACGGATGGGATAAAAACGCTGGAGGCCTTCTCTGCCGGTCAGTACGACGCCGCCGCCCTGCACATGTTCCATACGATACTTGATGTCGCGTTCACTGCAGGAACTTTCCAAAGCGCAAAAGAGCAGATGAACAGTCTTTTGTCCGGCATGAAAGCAAGGCGGCCTGAGGAGATCAACTACTGGATCGCTGTCATGGCTGGTGCCCTTATCCTGCGCGAGGCAACCCAACTCGCCCTTGATGCAACGGAAGACGACGCTGACAGCACATCTGATAAGTAGAACCCGCCAAAGGCCGATCTGCTTCTGCAATACTGAACCGAATAGGGGTGGCAAATCCGATTTTAGAGCGCCGGACTGTTTATCAGACTCAGCTGCGGCGCTCTATCCATTTGCTAAAGCATCGGACGGAAAGACGGTACCCGCTTTTCGGTCCGATGCTTCAGAGATTTGGCCTGATGGAAGGAGCGGACCAGCCCTCGCGATCTTGCAGGATAGCCAAGACAAAGCCCCAACAGGGCCGGAGCATGGCTTATGTTTCACTAGCGCTGCTCCCCAGTTTTTATCGATATACTTAAAATATTCTTGAACACATTGAGATAGGCTTCGCTTGCTGGCAGACGCCGCGCGCGCCTGCACGCCAGGCATCATTGGGCGTGAGCGGCCGTTGACCACAATCAACCGCATGGATCATTGGCGCTTTTGTGCAGCGCGCCAAGGCTGGTCTGGTCGATGTTGCATGCTGTTTACGGTTTTCGTGGAATCAGGAGTCTCCACTGAAAATGCAGGAAAAACGCGCCCACGTGCCATATTTGATGCGCGTTCTTAACAATTTCACACGGGCACTCCCGGCCATGAATCTGGCAAGCAAGATCAGCCTGCTGTTCATGTTTATACTCGCCATATTCATTATCAAGTTTCAGTCCAACTATTTCAGCGTCGTCGAAGGACGCGATACGCTTGAGCGCGATATGCAGGCGTTTTCCGCCGAGATCCATCAGGTCTCGCTGTTGCAGAACAATCTGGCGCAGATCGAGGCCAAGCTTTACCGCGTTTCGGTCTGGCGTATTGCAGGCGTCGGTCAGTCACGGCGTGAGGAAGGCATCAGACAGATCGAAGAAGCGCTGCAATCAACCCATAATCTCATATCGACATTCAAAGCCTCTCGCATTTCCGGCATCGGCGAAGTTCAAGCGCTTTTCGGCAATTACTCCACCCGTGTCAGAAACGCCGTCTCGATGCTTCGCCGCAACGCCTTTGCAGGCGCAAGCGAAACGCGCGCGCTCGATCCTCTGCATACGCAACTGGCGGCTGCAACGGAAGCATTTGCTAGGAATGCGCGCCAAAATATCGGTCAACGCACGAAATATGCGGATGAAGAGACAGCGCCGACAGTACAGCAATTGATTCTCATTTCAATCGCGTCACTGACAGTCATCATCGTGCTCGCCTTGATCATCCATGCTTACGTCACGCGCCCAATTCGTCAGCTGGCCGAATGTATAAACTCTCTTGGGCACGGTACGATTCCCATCAATGTGCCCCACTGTAACCGCTCGGACGAGATCGGATATCTTGCGCGCGCATTGAGACGTTTCAGCCTGGCTCTGGAGGAAAGACGGAAACTGGAAATACAGGTCTATCATCAGAAGGAAGAAGCGCTCCGGCTTGCCTCTGATGCTGAGGCGGCTTCCGCAGCAAAGTCCTTATGCCTGGCAAATATCAGCCACGAAATCCGTACGCCGATGAATTCCATACTTGGCATGGCCGAGTTGCTGCGCGAGACACGGCTGACCAAAAAGCAGAATTTCTTCGCGACGACGATCTTCAATTCGAGTGCAGCGCTCTTAAAGATCATCAATGATCTTCTTGATTTCTCCAGGATCGAAGCCGGTATGCTTCGGCTGGACCCGATGCCGTTCGACCCGGTTCGAGCCGTTCACGACGTTGTCGACCTGCTGAGATCGGCAGCGCAGGGAAAACAACTTGAGATCCTGATCGAGTGCGATCCGGAAACGTCGCCCTGCATGGTTGGCGATGCTGGCCGGATCAGACAGATATTGACGAATCTAATCGGCAACGCCGTAAAATTTACCGAGACGGGATTTGTGAAGATCAGCCTCAAGGCCAAGCAAAAGGGCAATCTTGCGGCTGTCCGATACGAAATCAATGATTCCGGCATCGGCATCGACAAGAGCAAGCTCAATACAATATTCGACGACTTCATGCAGGCGGAAAGCTCCACGACACGCAAATTTGGCGGCACCGGGCTTGGTCTGTCGATCTCGCGCAGTCTGGTCGAGACGATGGGCGGCCGTATTGGCGTCAAATCCCAGCTCGATAAAGGATCGACATTTTGGTTCGAGGTAGAATTGCCGGTCACGGATGAAATCGCTCCACCCGCGGCAAGTGAAGCCGTTCAGGCCATCGGACCCTCGACCCCCGACGCCTTACCCGATGAGCCGGACGCCACCGCGGCGATCAGGATTCTTGTCGCGGACGACAACGACCTCAATCGTCTGCTGCTTCAGAATATGCTGGATCGAAAGCATTACAATCTTCAGCAGGCTGAAAATGGCGAGATCGCCGTGGAGATGGCCTGCAGTAATACTTACGATCTCATATTGATGGATATATCCATGCCGGTCCTTGACGGCATCGCCGCCACCCGCCTGATACGCGAACATGAGATGAAACATCATCTCAAGCCCGTGCCGATTGTCGCCCTGACAGCGCATATCATGCCGTCTGATCAGAAGAAATACTCAGATGCCGGCCTAAGCAATTTCCTGGCCAAGCCTCTGCGTAAAGCCGATCTGCAATGCATGATCGAGAAATGCGTCAGAGGGGAGGCCCGGCTGTCCCGCATTTCCGCCTGACGGCCGGAACGCCAGACGTTTAGCCGGACGCGGACGCGGCGCTCTATCCTTTTGCCCAAGCATCGGACTTATCAAAAAATCAGCATCCACTTTTCGGTCCGATGCTCTCAATCACGCTGCCTGATCTTTGCTTTGCTGCTTATGACGCCGGAGCACGTCCAGAAAAATATCGCCATATTTTTCCAGTTTCGACTGGCCGACACCGTGAACCATGAGCATCTGCTCACGCCGCTCAGGCTTGATGTGCACCATATCAAGCAGGCTGCGGTCGGCCAGTATCACGAAGGCAGGCACGCCGCTTTCCTTCGCCAGGGCGAGACGCGCCGCCTTGAGCGCATCGAACAGCGTACGGTCGCTATCAGATAGCGATTTGGAAAGCGCAGCGCCGGCGGAGCGCGACGGCTTGTCCGCCTTGCGGCTCATCGCTTCCTTGCGCAGCTCGATCTTTTCCTTGCCCTTCAGGATCGCGCGGCCTCGTTGAGATACCGACCATGCGCCATATGAGGCAACGTCAAAAGAAATCACGCCCGCACCGTAAAGCTGGCGGAATATCGAACGCCATTCCAGCTTGCTGTGATCGGTTCCAACCCCGAATGTCGGCAGCTTGTCGTGATTGAATTGGGTGATCCGGTCATTCGTATCGCCCCGCAAAATGGCGATCAAATGCTCCGTGCCGAACCGTTCGCCGGTGCGCAGGATAGCCGACATCGCTTTCTGTGCGGCGATCGTCGCGTCGATCAGCTCCACCCCGTCAATACAAAGATCGCAATTCCCGCATTGCTCCACATCTTCGCCGAAATAGGCAAGCAGGGTCTGGCGGCGGCAGCGCGGCGCTTCGCACAGGGCGATAAGGGCATTAAGCCGCTGTTTTTCGATGCGCTTCTGGTTTTCCGACGCGTCGCCATCTTCAATCTGCGTACGCCGCAAGCGCATATCGTCAAGGCCATAAAGCGTCAGCGTGTCGGCGGGAAGCCCATCGCGCCCGGCGCGGCCAATCTCCTGATAATAGGCTTCAAGGCTCTTCGGCATGTTGGCGTGCATCACAAAGCGCACATCCGGCTTGTCGATGCCCATGCCGAAAGCAATGGTCGCGGTCATAATCAGCCCGTCTTCCTGAAGAAAGGCATCCTGATTTTTCGAGCGGTCTTCCGGGCTCATGCCGGCATGATAGGCCAATGCGCGAAAGCCCTGCCCGTTAAGAAATTCAGCCAGGTCCTCAGTCTGCTTCCGGGACGCACAATAGATGATGCCGCTTTCACCCTCGCGGCCCTTGACGAAATCGGTAATCTGACGGCGCGCATTGCTTTTCGGCTGCATGGCCAGACGCAGATTGGGGCGGTCGAAGCCGTGGACGAAAATCGCCAGCTCGCGCTGGAACAGCTTGGCCTCGATTTCCTTGCGCGTCGCCGCATCCGCGGTCGCGGTCAGCGCGATGCGCTGCACGTCGCCAAGTTCAGCAGCCGCATCGCCTATCGTCAGATAGTCGGGACGAAAATCGTGTCCCCATTGCGAAACGCAATGCGCCTCGTCGATGGCGAGTAAGGTTACACCCGCCCGTTTCAGCTTGGCCCGGGTTTCGCCAAGGGCAAGCCGTTCCGGCGCAATATAGAGGAGACGCAATGCCCCCCGTTCCAGGGCCTCATAGGCAGCGCGCGTTTCAGCAGGACCGTTTGATGAATTGAGACTCGCCGCCTCAACACCATAGGTCTGGAGCTGCGCCACCTGGTTGCGCATGAGCGCGATCAGAGGCGAGATCACAACGGTCAACCCGCCGCTGACGATCGCGGGAAGCTGATAGCACAGCGACTTGCCACCCCCCGTCGGCATCACGGCAAGCACATCGCGCCCATCCAGCACGGCCGAAATGATATCCGCCTGTCCCGGCCGGAAGTCCCCAAACCCGAATGTCTTGTGAAGCTGTGCGGCTGCGCCGTTCAGATCCGCCATATCCACGCATGTCCCCGCTCTATGTCTGCGCCCAGGTCGGTTTATCGCAGGCATGGCGCAGTATAACCATAGCGGACCGGCCTTCCACATCATTCCGGCGATCGGGGGATAAGTCCGATAAGCTGACAAAAATGCGGCGCCCCGAAAGACGCCGCATCACCCTATTTGCCTTTGGAGTGCTTATCGCGGCTCGCTCGCGAGGCCCTTGATGATCGTATAGCAGGTCAACAGCAACACGATGGTGAACGGGAAGCCGGTTGACACCGCCATGGCCTGCAAGGCGACAAGACCGCCGCCGAGCAACAGGGCAATTGCGACAAGCCCCTCGAATGTGGCCCAGAAAACGCGCTGCGAAACCGGCGCATTCACCTTGCCGCCCGCCGTGATCGTATCGATGACCAGCGAACCGCTATCGGATGAGGTCACAAAGAACACGATCACCAGCGCGATCCCAACGAATGATGTGATCTCGGTAAGCGGTAGCGCTGCAAGCATCGTGAAGAGCTTCAACTCCAGCCCCGCATCCTGCACGGCGGTGTAATTGTCGTTCACGATCTGGCTGATCGCGGTGCCGCCAAACGCCGTCATCCAGAGCACGGAGACGATCGACGGTATCAACAGCACGCAGATGATAAACTCGCGTACGGTACGGCCACGGCTGACACGGGCGATGAACATGCCGACGAAAGGCGACCATGAAATCCACCAGGCCCAGTAGAATGATGTCCAGCCCTGGCTGAAATTGGCGTCTTCGCGTCCGAACGGATTGGAAAGCGCCGGCAGATATTCCGCATAGGCAAGCAGGTTGGAAAAAAAGCCGGTGATGATCGCCAGCGTCGGACCGACGAGAATGACGAAGAGCAGCAACAGCGCAGCCAGCACCATGTTGATTTCCGACAGACGTTTGACGCCTGCATCGAGCCCCGCAACCACGGACATGAGAGCCACGCCGGTGATGGCAAGGATCAGCAGCACTTTAGATGTGTTTGAGACCGGAATGCCAAAAAGGAATTCCAGACCTGCATTCGCCTGTTCCGCGCCGATACCCAGAGATGTCGCCAAACCGAACAGGGTAGCGAAAACAGCAAGAATATCGATTATATGGCCGGTCCACCCCCAGACCCGGTCGCCAAATATCGGGTAGAACGCCGATCGTATCGTCAGGGGCAGTCCCTTATTATAGGCGAACAGCGCAAGGGCCAGCGCGACGACCGCATAGACCGCCCACGGATGCAGCCCCCAATGGAATATCGTCGCCGCCATGCCAAGACGCTCGGCCTCTACCTGGTTACCGGCGGCGCCTCCCAGCGGCGCCCAGTCGGTACGCACGCCATTTTCCAGCGTCACACCGCCAATCGCCGAACTGTAATGCGAGATCGGCTCCGACACGCCGTAGAACATGAGGCCAATGCCCATGCCCGCTGCAAACAGCATTGCGAACCAGCCGGTATAGGAGTAGTCCGGCGTGGCATCGCGCCCCCCGATCCGGACGCGTCCATATGGCGACACGATCAGAAACAGGCAAAGCAACACGAAAACATTGCCCGCAAACAGGAAGAACCAGTCGAATGTCGAGGTCAGCCAGGATCGCAGATCGCCGAAAAGCGGCCCGACCTGGTTCTGAAACGCCAGGGTCAGAAAGACGAAAGCGACGATCGTCAGTCCCGAGACAAAAAAGACCGGATTATGAATATCGAGTCCGAAAGGTCCCAGTTGCGGCGTGACATTGTCCTGACCGATCTCATAGTCGGTCTCAATTACATTGGCGGGTCCTTCAGGTGAGGGAATCGCCGCTTCGCTTTTTTGGACTGACATGGTGCCCCTTTCCTTTTCCCTGTGTCATGTGTTTATACGCCTGTTGTCAGACGAATGACACCCGGCGTTCAGCGGACCAGAAATACCGAGACTTTGGCTCGGGAGGCGACGGCGCCGCCGTGTGACGGCCAGAAACGGTCGGCAATGCCGGGAATATGCGAGGCCATAACAACCAGATCTGCGCCGGCGTCTTCGATAGCCTTCAAGAGCGTATCGTTGATATCTGCGGAAGGATCATGGCTGGCGACCGCCTTCGCACTCACGCGGTGCCCATGCATGCCCGATTGCTGCTGCGCAAATGCCTCCAGTTTTTTCCTGTATTCTTCCGGAGAATGTGCGACGCTGCTCGGCGCTTCGGTTGATATACCGAGATAACAAACTTCAGCATCATAGTGTTTCGCAATATTCGCTGCTGTTTCCAGCGACTTCTGAAGCTTGTCTTCATGCTCCATATCAATAGGAACGACCAGCTTTTTATACATACATCTCTCCCGCTGTTCTGTATATATTTTGCGCTGCGTGAAAATTTAGTGACAATATTTACCGTATCACGCCAGATCGAAAAACGCCAATTGGACCGGGTATAATTGGCGTTTACGACTTTTAGGAAAGCCGGGCAATGACGTGGGGCTGGAGGCCTTCCGCCGAGAGGGGCGTGCGAACGCATTGCCCTGGATGACCCGGCGGCCGTTCAGCGCCTCCCAATTTACTCCTTGCACGTCGTAAGTTGACGGCGGCGCGGATACGCCCTTCCGAACGCCAGCAGCCTGACCGGCCGCTATAGGGCAAAGAGTGACGGGAGATCCCGCGTTAAGTAATCACTGTTCAACCGGACTGTGACGCCCAGGCTCGCAGATCAGAGCGTCCCAAACACCACAAGCCTAAATGCAATTTATAGGATAATTCTTTTATATTTAAACTTATGGTTGAAGCGTGATATCCTCAAGGCGACGCTAGCTCTGCCCAATTATAGCAAAAAACAATAAAATTATAATCGACATGCAAAACCCAAAACCAATCGCCACAGCCGATCGGGATGCTTGCATATCATAATTGAGGTGATGCTTTGAAAAGCAGTATATCCTTCTTCCTCAATGGAGAAAAAGTCACCGCAAATGATCCTCACCCCGAATTGTTACTTATTGACTATCTCCGATCTTCTGAAGTTCGATTGACAGGCGCGAAGAAGGGGTGCGGTCAAGGGGGGTGTGGAGCTTGCACCGTCATCTTGTCCAAGTGGAATGACAAAGCGCAGCTCGCCGAGCACAAAGCTATAAACGCCTGCCTGCGTCCCGTCTGCTCTCTGGAAGGACTTGCGGTCACCACAATCGAAGGCACCGGCGCAGTCCGTACATCCGCGCATCCCTATCTGGCCTACACCCATTCCTCTTCGCGCTCAGGCCGCCCCGGAGTTCCAAAACCGCATGAGGCTTGGCTTCAGCGCCGCACGGCTCTTGAAACGCGGCGAAAACACCAGGAAACGGAACACGCAGCTTCCGATGCCGGGAGCGGCCGTCTGGTCGGCCATTCTCCGGAAAAGCGCGAAAGCATGAACCCGGTCGCCTACCGGCTCGCCGCCAACAACGGCACGCAATGCGGCTATTGCACCACCGGTTTCGTGATGAACATGTCAGCATTTCTTGCGCAAAATCCAAACCGGACAAAACGGGAAATCGAAGATGTTTTCGACGGAAACATCTGCCGCTGCACAGGATACCGCGCGATCTTAACGGGCATGAAAACCTTCGCCACCGATTGGACGGAGGAAGATGAAGCCCGGCGCATGAAATGCCGGATTGACGATGCGGCGAAACACCAGCTCGCCGAGGCACATGTCCGCATTCCGTTTCCCGATGCGGCAAAGACTCCCGCCTCCCCTGTCTCGGTGCAGAATGGAGACGCGCAATGGCTGACGCCCCCGACGATTGAGGAGCTTGTCGATCTCTT
>JAHQVI010000101.1 GCA_019634405.1 Hyphomicrobiales bacterium | reverse complement strand
GTTTTTGGTATGCTTGTAGCGGTGAGTAATTCCCTCAACCGCAATATGCGTGGCATGAAATCTTGTCATATACGCCTCTTGCCTTTTCTACGGAACAAGGCTGCTCACAACAAGACAGACCGGTCTGTCTATATACTTGTCATAGAAGCAGGAAGCGTGCCAATTTTGATTAAATGTTCTAACTAATTGTTAGGCAAAGGAATAAAACCAGATTGGTGTTAAGTTGTATTCTCTATGGCTGCCCAGAAATTGGCCTCCCCCGTGGAAGGGCTGCTGAAATTCAATGCAACGCAGAGCATTAGGATTTAGTGTGGGATGTGTGGAGACTGCTGAGCAAAGCGTGTGTTACAACCGGATGCCAGCATTAAGACATCAACGGGTTAGATGAGCACAGTCACGATAGAACAGGGGCCTCAGCCCGAAAATTCGACATCGCAACAGAGCGCACGCAACAGGCTCATTAATGCGGCGTCTGATTTATTCTGCCGCTACGGAATCAATGCAACCGGTATCGAGGCAGTGATCGAGGCGGCGGGAACCGCAAAGGCCACCCTCTACAAAACTTTCGGCTCAAAGGAAGGTTTGATCGAAGCTGTGCTCGAAGCGGAAGGCAAAGCCTGGCGCGACTGGTTTATTCATGAGATCAATAGTTATCCCGGCGATGCAAAGGCAAAACTGATCGGTATTTTCGATATACTGGAGATATGGTTCGCAAAGGACCGCTTCTTCGGCTGCCCCTTCATTAACGCTGTCGGCGAATTCGACAAGAAGGATACGCGATATAAGGAGATTGCGCTCTCGCATAAAACAATCGTCATGCACAAGATTGCTCAGCTTGCGCAAGAGACCGGCGATCCTGATGCAAATGATTTGGCGCACCAGATTGGCCTGCTTATCGACGGCGCGATTGTTGCCGCGCTTATCACCGGGAACCCCCAGATGGCTCGGGTGGCGCGAAACGCTGCTGCGAAAGTTGTCTGATCGTCATCGGGCTATCCGGCGCGCCAGACGGGCAGGAATTTTCATGATCCTCAATGCCCCAGCGTTCCCGTGGCCTCCGGCTGTTCATTATCGTCTTCTTCCTGCCGCCTTGCATAATATGGCAGCAACTTAAACGCCGCATACGGACTATATTGCTGGTTTTGAATCAGGCCCTGGAACATTTCCTGGCGCTCAAGAAATTCGTGGACCTCCTGCGCATGAGCGCCGGTGGTCGCCCCGGCTACAGCGCGCACGACCGCTTTTTTGTGGTCAGGCTGCTGATTTTTAAGGAAAATCCGTGTCGCCAGCGAGCCGGCAAGATCAGGCGGCAAATCGCCGGGATATTGCGTACCGATGGCGATGCCGACGCCAAACGCCCTGCCCTCACGCGCCAGATTCTCAAGATGCTTGGACGACGCCACGCGCCAGGCCTCATCGAGCACGAGCAGACGCGTCAGACGGCGCGGCTGATCCCCGCGCACCAATACGCCATGCAGCCGAATAATGATCAGCTCGGCAAGCGCGCCCTTGATCTCGTCTGTGGGCAACTCGAACAGCGAAAGCACAAGCCGCTCATTGAGCATGGTCTCGAACGGCACTTCTAGCTCATGGCTCTTCGGAAAAAGGCCAAGCTCGAACAGCGGCGAAACACGGTCGAGCAGGCTGATCGCGGTTGCGTTGCGCTGCTCCTTCTGTTCTTCGAGAATAGCAACAACATCGTCGAAACTCGGAGCGCGGATCGTATCGACGGGAGCCCAGCGCTGCGGATCGACGCCATATTTCTCAAAGGCTTCCTTCATCGCATCGCGCAACAATGCCGCCTGCCGGTCGCCAAGTCCGAAGACGCGCTTCAGGACACCGGTAATAGTGAAGATATGTTCGATCGGCTGCGCCATGCCATCATCGGCAGCGCTTGGAAAGAGCGGATTGAACGGTATGCCGTGACGGCGAACATCGTGAACGCGCAACTGCTGCTCGGCGGTGAACTCCCGGTCGGCATAATCATTCTTGAAGTCGAAAATGCAAACGGGCGCTTCCATGGATGTCACGCCGTCAATGATGACACGCAGCGTCTGCGTCTTGCCGGATCCGCTGTCCCCCGTCACGAGTACGCCGAAATTGAGCAGCTTCGGATCGCTCTCGAACGGAGCCCAGTACACGGATTGATTATCTGCAATTTCATGGCCAAGGAAAACCGATGGCCCGGCCGGCGTTTTTCTGATGGGACGCGGTTTGAAATGCTCAATCGCGCCGCGCTTGACCTCCGGCTCTTGCGGCATCGCCTCGACCGGCTCACGATAGGGATATTGGAGGATTTCAGAAAGAGACGCCGTCTGAGCCAACGGACGGGCCCGCGCGCGCCATTGCTCGAATCCGGGCAGATGCTCGTGAACGGCAAAGAAATCCTTCAGCGTTCGAAGGCGCTCCCAACTCGTCGCCTCGAAATGACGGATCACGATTGCGCCTTTTTCGATGGCCGTATCGAGCAGCGGCCCCGCCGTACGCCCGCCTTTGGGAAAACGTCCGCCCCTGGGACGGACAAGCACAGCGCGCGCGTCACGGCATCCAGCGAGAACGGAATGAATTTCCTCCGCCAGCTGAGTGCCCTGATTGGGCTCGTTGCACAGCGCAACCTCACGCCGTTCGGCGACATTGTCTCCCGATTCCATGTCAAAACAGATCATGTAGGTCTGCGCGCGGCCGCGGCATTCGCGGCGCGTACGGATGAACGTGACACCCTCAATCTCCGGCGCAGACGCCTTGATTGCCCATTCAATCAGATCGGCCTGCTTGGCGGCCTCGGTCGGCACACCGAAATGGGCGTGCTGCGCTACATATTTGTCCCACTGCACATCGAAATCGATATTCGACGCGGCCGCTGCCTCGTTGTTTTCGTGACCACCACCTTGACCAGGCACGGCCGCGACAGGCCCGCCAGATTGCGCCGGGGGAGCTGAATTATCAGGGGCCGGAAAATCATCCATCTCCGGCCTGTCGCCTTTTTCGATCAACAACCTCTGAAAAAGCTGAACGAATTCGGTAACATAACGCGATGTCTGACCGGACAGCTCATCAATGAACCAGTCTTCGAAAGGATAAAGCGGATCCGCCTCGTCACGCTCCACGCCGCTTAACTCATAAAGCAGAGCGAGACGCCGATCCATAAGCGCCTCAACCTCGGGACGTGACAGAGGCTTGAGCACGACCGGCTGTGCCCCCAGCTTTTCAATCCGGTCACGGATTGATGCGTCAATATTCTCGGCAATATGCTGATAGAGAAAAGGCAAGACGGCAAAGCCAACCGCCACATTGGGCAATGTTTCCGCGATCAATGCGCCGCGGCTGACGGCGTGGGTAAGCCGCGCTTCCCACCCCTCAAGCTTGCTTTGTTCAAGCTGGTCGAAAGCGATGAAGACCGACCCGCCAAGCGCGCCGATAATCTTGACGATTTCCTCAAGACGCAGCCTTGCACATTGTTCGCTGTCCTGATTGTGGATACGGATACCCGCCAGCTTCGCATCGACCTGCAGTCCACGAAGGAAATCGAAGGCCTCATCCTCGCCAAACAGCACGCCGAGTATTGCCGCGATCGTCGCCTCGCCAGCTGGCGGAATCCGGGTCGCCCTGGCCAGACGCGAGCGGATCGTATTGACCAGCCCCTTGAATTCGGCCTCGGACACGCTGACGTCGCCCTCAATGACCGCCGTCTTGAGCCGGGCCGACAGCGGACCGGGCACAAGCCCAAGCAACGTCAATCCCAGCGCCACGAGCGGCACGGGCGCGCCTTCAGGCACCAGATAGGGCTCGCTCAGCCGCGTGAGGAAACTGCGCGTCAACCACGCGTCAAACTGCTCCTCGGAGACGAATTCCACCATCGGCAGTACGACGGCAAAGACATCTCCCTGACGGTGCAGCGTCCGAACCGCCGTTAACAGCGTATGGGTCTTGCCGGTTCCCGTCTGCCCCTTGATCAGAAGAAGACGGGAAGCCGGGTCCGGATTTTTACCGCGCGCTTGGTGAACCACGCTCGCAATTCCTTCATCGGCGGTTGGGCCGATATCAGATACGTCCAGCAATTCTTCCTCTGCGGCCCCCGATAGCGAGGCGACAGCGCCGAAAACGCGAAAAAAGTCCGGACTCTTGAATGCCTCAAGGCGCGAATCCATTGAAAAATCCTTTAGATCAAATCCATTCATTAACGATGAAATGCCGCTCGTCACGGCCAAAGGCGGTCCGGGAGCGATCACGCAGGACGCTGTCCAATGGACCCGCAATATCATAACGCTCAAGGTCGAGCAGACCTGCGCGGCAAGCGGCGGCAACCTGCTCCTTGAAGGTCTCCAGCGACCCGAATTCCAGCCCGCGCATAATGCCTGCGTCATACACCTGAGCAATCGCCACGCGTCCGGTGAACGGCGCGGTATGGAGCGTCCTGGCCAGATCGCGCACAGTCGCCGCGAAGTCGGCCAGATCGTCACTTTGGACACGCAGGGCGATCCTCGGAGCCGGCGGCTTGGGCATCTGCGCTGCGCCTTTGACAAGCGCTGCGCGCACCAGACTATCGGCGACAATCCCCTTGGTCTCGCTATCCATTGTGAGCCCCTGCCGCAAGAGCGCGCTTTCGGCGTCGCGCAATGTGCCCCGTTTCAGGCCGGCAGCGCCAAGCAAAATCGCCCGGCTGATCGCATCGCGAGAAGTGTTCTGCATGGTGATCTCCGAAATAGCAGGTTCACACTCGGGCATACGCGCAAGAAGAAATGCGCGCAGCAACGCAAAACGCAGCCCGGCGCGGGATGGCATGCGCCCCACACCCTTGACATCGAACAGCCGCGCAAGCGCGGCCGTTTCGAGATTCTCCTTCCGGGCCAGATAAGCGCGCGCTTTCTGAATGCGCATATCCAGACCCAGCGCCAGCCCCGGCAGAAGGCGCGACGTGACGTCAGACCAGCTTCGTCCCGCAAGCGGCCCAAGCATGTCTTCGACTTTCGCGCGCCCGGCGCTTGAGACAGAAAGCGCGCCAGCTTTCAGCTTGACGTCGCCATTGGCGTTCAGCCGCGCAATTACGCTTTTGAGCGTAGCGCTATCCGGATAGAGAGCTGCGAGCGCAGCCTCGACATCCTCCTGCGCCAGGCTCTCCGTCCCGCTCACGCAAAGCATTGCGAGCACGGGGAGCCCCGCATCAAAAGCCGCAAGATTATCTACCTTCGCCTTCGGCAAAGCCGGCAGAAGTCTTTTTGTTTTCATGTGGTCCGCCGCTCGGACACCCGCTTTCATATTCCTTAAAGGATAGTTATTAGCCGATTCGAAGCCGAATGTTTAGGCGCGTGAGAACGTTAAGAGAACAAGGGGCAATTTCCGCTTTGCTGCCGGTTGAAAGCGGCGCGAAACGCCGAATGTCCTGTCCAGTGAGTGAGACAGATCAAACATGCAAATCTTGACGCCGTTCGGCTGCGATAATCATCCGGCGAACGCGTCAATACGCTGTATCAACTCGAAAAGCAGCAGGCCGGTCGAACTGACGAAACCCAGTATCGGCACGATGATGGACACTTTGAAAACATCAGCAGGCTGATCCCGGCGCATTTTCAAAGCAATGAGCGACAGGTTGACGAGCGCAAAGACGGTCAGCGTAAGCGCCGATGTCATCTGGGCCAGATCCCGCAAGGACAGCAGTAATCCCATTATCAATATGACGGCGCAAATCAATGCGGTTGCGTATAATGGCGTGTGTGTCCTGTCCGAGACGATCCCGAAGATCCCCGGTATCTGTCCCAGCCTCGCCAGCCCGTAAAGGACGCGCGACCCCATGATGAGCTGAATGACGACGCCGTTCAGGACCGCGAAAGCGCCGATCACGCTGATGATCCAGCCCCTTTGACCTGACAGGACGGTAAAAAGCGATGCCAACGGCGCGCGCTCCTGCACCAGGCTGGCGGGAGCGATGGCATTGATCGCAATCAAGGCTATCCAGACATAAAGCAACGTCGTGATGATCAGCGTCAGTCCGATGGCCAGAGGCATCGTCCGGCGCGGGCGTTTGACCTCTTCAACAACGTTGACCATGTCTTCGAAACCGATAAATGCAAAGAACGCCAGCATCACCGCGGAAGACAACCCGGCAATCACCGTATAATCGAACGCATCGGCGGCAGCGGCGGCATTGGCGATCAAAGTCACCGGATCGGACGGCGCGTAAAAAATGATAAGCGCAAGCCCGCCAATTTCCATGATCGTAAAAATGCCGGTCAGCAAAAGGGATTTTACAATTCCCCAGGCGACGAAGCCGCCGAGCAGCACAAGCAGCGCAACGAAAAGCATCGGCCCGGGGAGCTCAATAAGCTCCTGAAGATAGCCGACGCCACCCTGCAGAAGCGTCGCCGAGGAGATCGCCCCGGCGGACGCCACCGCCAGGCCTGTCACCAGCGACAATCCCTTGAATCCCAGCCCTTCGCGCAGATAGGCGGCTTCTCCTGCGCTGACGGGATAACGCGTTGCCAATTCGGCAAAGGACGCCGCGGATAATCCCGCAATAATCGCCGCAATTAGGAAGGCAAGCGGGAGATAGTAGCCTGCGCTCGCCGCCGTTTCACCGATCACGACATAAATGCCGGCGCCAATCGTTGCGCCAAGGCCATACAGCATCAGTAGCGGCAGATTGATCCGCCGCAAGAGTCGCCCTTTGGGGGTTATCGGCATTTCCATGATGACATCGCTTCCAAGCCAGACCTGCCTGGACATTAGTCATCCGATAGTCAAATAGCCTTGATCCAGCTCATGGATCGCATAGGCGCTGCGTGCCGGGAGAATGATATTGTCTGATGAAACGAGCCCAACGCTTTCGGCTGGCGCGGGCCGCGCGCCTGTCAGCTCCGATAGCCGGCCGGGGCGGTGGAGGGATCGAAATCAGCGCTTCCATCTCCATATATCTCATCGGCGCGGGCTTCGAATGCATCGGCGAATTTACGAAACGCCTGATCGAACACCGCCCCCATCACAGTCTGCAGAATCCGCGAGCGGAATTCATAGGAAAGGCGAAAGCCGATGTCGCAACGATCGGCGTCGACCGGCTCGAATGACCAGTTGTTTTCCAGATATTTGAATGGCCCGTCGATATAGGACACAAGAATTCGGCGTTTGTCGCGCTCAAGCCTGACGCGCGTGGTGAAACTTTCCCGAATGAGCTTGTAAGCAATCGTCATTCTCGCCGTGATGACGTTGTCGCCATTCTCCTCATCGCGCCGCAATATACGCAAAGCCGCGCAAAGTGGGACAAAGTCCGGATAACATTCGACATCGGCCACGAGATCGAACATATTTTGGGCGCTATGTTTGACGCGGCGGCTGGTTACATATTCGGGCATAGTTCTTTATATTCTGCGTTAACAGATCTGCGGCGCATGACCGATGCCACCATAAGGGGGCATAATTGCTGTGCAAGCCATTAATGCGGGCAATCTGCGCGGCTTTTTGCACCATGGCGGTGCCGGATAATGTCTTATGTACATAGTAACACATTGGTTGAGCGCATAGGATTTCAGGACGTTGAGATGAGTTGGACAGAGCTGTTTGCCTATATCGTCATTCTTGCCACTGCAACGGCCATTCCCGGCCCGGACGTCGCCGCCCTGGTGGGCACAAGTCTGAGCCGTGGTCTGACGCAGTCTCTGACGATGCTCTCAGGCATCATTGCCGGACACGCATTCTGGCTGATAGCGGCTGTCAGCGGCCTCGCCGCAGCGGCGCAAGCGCTCGGGCCCGCCTTTGTCCTGGTGAAGATCGCAGCGATGGGCTATCTGCTCTATCTCGCCTGGCAGCTCTGGACCTCGCCTGTCGACGCAAACCCTTCGGAAGATGGCGCCATCTTGAAAAATGGCCGCGCCAGCATCCTCACCGGGCTGATGATTTCGCTCAGCAATGTCAAGGCGCTGGTCTTTTTTGGAGCGATAGCGCCCACTATACTGCCAATGCACGACCTTGCCATTCGTGATGTCGGCATCCTGCTGCTGGTCAACACGCTGATCTTTGCCGTCGTTCTCGGCGGCTGGGCCGTGCTGGCCGCAAAGGCGCGCGCATTGCTGACAAGCGCAGCCAGACGGCGCGGCATCAATCGCATTTCCGCGGTCATACTTGCGGGGACGGGCGCAGCGATCGCAGCGCGCTGAGCATCGGACCAAGACGTGGGACCTGGTTGCCAGGCAAACTTCGCGCTTGGGCAAAGACACGGAGCGCTTCAGCCGCGGCGCGGGCTAAAGATCTGGCGCTCTCGGCATCGTGCTCCCCGCGCTAAAACTTGACGGGGCAGCGCGGCTTTCCGCACGAGAAGCAAACCGGCATAGTCCTATGCGTGCGCCAGAAGCGCCTCACGGGCGGCGCGCATCTTGGCGAAATCCTCTCCCGCATGATGCGAGGACCGGGTCAGCGGGCTTGAGGACACCATCAGAAAGCCCTTGCCATAAGCCATCTTTTCATAGGAGGCGAACTCATCCGGCGTTACGAACCGGTCAATCGCGGCGTGCTTGCGGGTCGGTTGCAAATATTGGCCAATCGTCAGAAAATCAACATCTGCGGAGCGCAGATCATCCATGAGCTGCAGGACCTCGTTCCGCTCCTCGCCAAGCCCGACCATGATGCCCGACTTCGTAAACACCGACGGGTCGAGTTCCTTGGTCTTCTGCAGAAGGCGCAGCGACACGAAATAGCGTGAACCGGGCCTGATCGTCAGATAGAGCGACGGCACGGTTTCCAGATTATGATTGAAGACATCCGGCCGCGCTTCAATGACGGTTTCAAGCGCGCCATCCTTGCGCAGAAAATCCGGCGTCAGGATCTCGATCGTGGTTCCGGGCGACTGCTTGCGAATCTCCCGGATCACCGCAGCGAAATGCGCCGCGCCGCCATCGGGCAGGTCATCGCGGTCAACCGAGGTGATAACCACGTGCTCAAGACCCAGCTTGGCAACCGAATCGGCAACCTTCCATGGCTCGTCACGGTCAAGCGGCTCCGGCATCCCCGTCTTTACATTACAGAACGCGCATGCCCGGGTGCAGGTGTCGCCCATGATCATCATGGTGGCGTGCTTCTTCTCCCAGCACTCGCCGATATTGGGACACCCCGCTTCCTCGCAGACCGTATGCAGACCGTGCTCGCGAATGATGCTTGCCGTCTTGCGATAGCCGGTCGATCCTGGAGCTTTAACCCTGATCCAGTCCGGCTTGCGCATCACCGGCGTATCCGGCCGCTTCGCTTTCTCCGGATGCCGCAATTTTTCGCTGCGTGCACGCGTATCGAGGAGTGTAACCATGATCGTTCCGCAAAAATCAGATGTTACCCCACAGAATAGGGGTTTGTACCATGAGAGGGAAGAGGCTTATTGAGTGCCGCAGCTATGCAAATTATCGCATAAAACTATTGCATTGTCGCGAATCGTGTTCGTAAGTATAAACTGCACGAAATTATTGAGGGATGAACAATGATACGTGATGGTTTGAAGGAATTTAAGGAATTCATTGCCAAGGGCAATGCTTTCGATCTGGCTGTTGGCGTAATTATAGGCGCAGCTTTTTCTGCTGTTGTTGGATCACTTGTTGCCGATGTGCTTATGCCGCCTATCGGATATATTTTGGGCGGGCTGGATTTCTCGAATTACTTCATAGATCTGACCGCCTTGCTTGGCAATGCCCAGGCGATCGGCTCGCTCGAAGACGCTCAGACGGCAGGCCATGCGGTAATAGCATATGGCAAATTCATCAATGCGGTCATTAATCTGCTCATCGTCGGTTTCGTGATCTTCATGCTGGTCAAGCAGATCAACAATATGCGCCGCGAAGAAGAAGCAGAACCTGAAACGCCGCCAGCACCGCCGGAAGACGTCAAGCTGCTGACGGAGATCCGTGATCTGCTGTCCAAGGGTAGAGCGTAGATACAGCCTCCTTCATCCCGGAAGCCGCCCGGGCGGCCATCCGGGATTTACATTTGTTCGGGTCAGCCTACACAAGGCGGCTTAGAACGAGTGACGCGTTGACGCCGCCAAAGCCGAAGCCGTTGGTAAGCACATGGTTCAGCGTTTTTTTCTTTGCCTCGTTGGGCGCAAGATCGAAACAATTCGCGTCAGGCTCCGGCTCTGAAATATTCAAACTTGGCGGGACAATACCTTCATTCAACGCCATGACGGAATATATGGCCTCAACTGCACCGGCTGCTCCAAGCAGATGCCCTGTGGCTGATTTCGTCGAAGTGACCGCCAGATTCTTGCCTCGCTCCGGGAAAACGGCCTTTATCGCGGCGATCTCAGCCGCATCGCCGACCGGCGTTGATGTGCTGTGAGCGTTAATATAATCTATCTCAGCGTAACCAAGCTTGGCCATATTCAGAGCCCGCTGCATCGCCATCCGTGCGCCAGCGCCATCAGGACTTCCTGCCGTAACGTGATAGGCATCGGCCGAAGTGCCGTAACCCGACAATTGCGCCACCGGCTTCGCACCGCGCCCTAGCGCATGGCTCAAAGTCTCGATCACGATCGTTGCTGCGCCTTCGGAAAGCACAAACCCATCATGCCCTTTGTCAAAGGGACGAGACGCTTCTGCAGGGCGGTCATTATAACCGGTGGAAAGGGCGCGTGCGGCTGCAAATCCGCCTATCGCAACCGGATGGACGCAGGCGTCAGAACCGCCGCACACCGCAATCTCGGCCTCTCCTGAACGGATGAGGCGCATACCGTCACCGAGCGCCTGAAGGGAAGCTGCACAAGCTGTTACCGGCGTGCCGATCGGCCCCTTGAACCCATGACGGATCGAGACCTGCCCTGCTGCGAGATTGGCGAGAAATGACGGGACGACGAAAGGAGATAGACGACGCGGACCTTTTTCCTTCAAAGTGTCAGCGGCCTGCATCATGGAAAGAAAGCCGCCGACGCCCGTTGCGATGATCGTCGCGGTGGCTTGTTTCTCCGCTTCGGTTTCCGGCGCCCAATTTGCTTGCTGCAAGGCTTCCTGTGTAGCTGCAAGGGCATATTGGATAAACAGATCAGTCTTCTTGAGATCCTTGCTTTCAAGATAGTTCAGAGGATCGAAACCGTCTCTGTCGTCCTCCCTGGACGGCACAAGCCCGGCGATCTTGCACGAGAAGTCGCGCACATCGAAGCGCGTATTGAATACGATCCCGCTTTGCCCGCGAATCAGATTTCGCCAGTTTGTTTCGACACCAATTCCCAACGGCGATACGACACCCATGCCGGTTACAACAATTGGATCACCCGTCGACATTCATGCCCTCCTATTCAGTGTATATACACGTTATTAAATCTCGAAAACGGATCAGGATGAAAATTTCATCCTCTTGTCAGTCGCTTTAATGCCTCGAGAAAACCGTCTGCTTCGTCCCCGCCAAACAAGTCTTTCATCTCTTCCTGCGCCTTCCGCCACTGAGGTATCAGCCGGTCGAGGAGCGCGTCGCCCTCGGACGTCAAGGTGCAGATCAGCGCATTGCCTTTACCAGCCCGCTTTTTCTGGACAAGTTTCTTACGGGCGAGAAGATCGAGATTTCGTGTCAGCGTCGTCCGATCCATGGCGATATGCATGGACATCGCCGTCAACGTACTTCCTGGATATTTCCGCACCATCATCAGCAGAGAAAATTGCGCCACCGTAACGCCGAACGGGCTTAATCGCTTGTCGTAACGCCGCAGCAATGCACGCGCCGCCACGACGGTGTTCAGCACCAAGCATCCGGAAAAATCATCAATCTCGTCCATTGCGGAAGCAGATAACATGTATATACACGGCCAGCAAGCGAAGGCCGTGCTCCCGGCAGAAATCGCAGGCAATGGGCAGACTCATTTCAGCTTCGAGCCATCCTCAAGATGCATCATCAGGAGGGGATAGGGCCGCCCGCCTGCATCCGTCGCTGTCCAGCCGACCTGAACGAAACCCAGACGTTCGTAAAACTGGCGTGCTTCGACATTCTGTGCGTTGACCTCAACCGAGAGATGATCGCTCAAAGAATAGGCGTGCGAAAGCAGCGCGCGCCCGGCCCCCTTGCCTTGCGTCTGCGGATCAACGAACAGCGAATCGACGTGTGAGCCCTCAAGCCGCATGAAACCGAGCACATGGTCAGCCTCATCGGCGGCAACCCAGAAATCCTTCCCTGGAAGATATTCCGTTTGCACCATATACATGATGTCAGCCATATCCGGAGCGGAAATAAAACCATGCGACGCACGAACGGCGTCGTACCAGATGTCATAGAGCCTACCGGTCTCATCGGCTCTCGATTGCCGGATCGTGATCATGCCTGTCAGTTCGGTCGATTGCGCTGCAACATGCAGCCAAGGTCAAGAATTGCGCGTCCTACACGAATGTGCAAGCAAGAGTTTCGCATCTGTCTGAATTCCCATTCCCATTCCTATTCGTTGATATGGCAGGCAAGCTTAGACAAAATCCGCGGGAACCAACAGCTTTCGAAGGTAAATGGCAATGTCGGCCCCAGACGCCCTGATCGACCTCCTGAAGATCCTGACGCGCCAGCCCAGCGTCGTCGGCTTTGAGCATTCGTTCTTCCGTGTGCTGCAGCGCGAATTGGAGGAACGCGGCGCATCGGTCACCTGGTATGAGGGGCTGCTCGTTGCGCAGGGGCGCGATCCGAATGCGATGTACTTTTCCGCTCATATCGATCGCCACGGTCTGATCTGTACGGGACCGAACGAATTTCAGTATGCCGCTTTTGTTGCGGGCAGCCGCTCCGACCTGTTGGGCAATTCCGTCTCCGAGGAGCTGATGCTAACCATTGCGAACCGCTTCAAAGGCACTCCGGTCTTTGCCTATCAGCCGTGGTCCGGTTCCTATAATGGCGCCGGCATGATCAGCGACGCCTCGATCTGCGAATTTCGCGGCAATCTGATTTTCGAAGTGGACGGGCTTGAGCATCTCGTCGCCGGCACGCCGGTCGCGCTTCGGGACAGCCTGCGCATCGACAATGGCTATGCATCCGGCCAGCTCGACAATGTGCTGACCGTGGCAATCCTGGTTCACCTGTTTGATCTTGGCTTCCAGGGAACCGCCTTCTTCACCGCGCAGGAGGAAGTGGGGCGAAGCTGGCGCTATCTGCTGGAATGGTTCCGCCGTTTTGGCGGCTCGACCAACGATCTCGTCGTGCTCGATACAAGCCCCTATCCGAGCCGGGCCGAAGCCGACAGCCGGCTTGTCACCCTGAGAACGCGCGACGCCAATGCGTCCTTCAACCACGCCATGACCACGCAGCTCGAAAGCCTTTGCCGCGAGCACCAGATCTCTTTCAGCTACAAGGACCGCTATATCGCCGAACAGAACGACCTGCTGTTCGCGGCCGGTGAAACGCCGCGCTCACTGGGCAGCACAGAAATGGGCCGCATCATCGCCGCCTCGAACGGGCTGGTCGACGGCACGACTTTGCAGATTCCGACGACTGGCTACCACACGATGAATGAAACCGCCACGCTTGCATCCTGCGAGGCGTTCATCAAGCTTTTGAACATGGTCATGCTGGAATAAGCGGCTCAACCCGTCATTTGCAGTACTCTTGTGCTATTGTAAATCTTCCGCAATATGGGCTGAAAGATTGGCAATATCTTCGTCAGACAGGTTGACGGCGTTGGGGATCATCAGGGGCGAATTCGGGCCCACTTTTTCCTTTGCGCGATATTGCTCAAGACGGGAGGAGATATAGTCGGCATCCTGTCCTGCAACCTTGGGAAAGCTTGCCAGGCCTTTCCCGGTCGGACCGTGGCATTTCGCACATACATCCAAATATAACGTTTTTCCGGCATCGGTATCGACATCCTGAGCATTTGCCGCATTGAGGGACATGGCCGCGCCAA
This sequence comes from Hyphomicrobiales bacterium, assembly GCA_019634405.1. Classification (GTDB taxonomy): domain Bacteria; phylum Pseudomonadota; class Alphaproteobacteria; order Rhizobiales; family Rhodomicrobiaceae; genus JAHQVI01. The sequence continues at coordinate 4,332 of JAHQVI010000101.1, read as the reverse complement.
AGGCCAGAAGCATTCGTATTTTCATATTGCCTATCCGCTAGTTTGAACACATTTACGCTGCATACAATTTCCTCCTATAGAGGCATTGGATGGCGAAAATCAGCCGCACCGCCTTTAGGGCAATGCGGCTGGAATGGCTAATTAGTTTGATGGGCTCAGCTTGTAGATATTGCCTTCATCGACAGCAGTATACAGATCCCCTTCAGGCCCGACGACGACAGACCGAAAGCGTCCGGACGCCATTGGCAGCGCCAATGCGGTGACGTCATTTACCGATGCGCCGTCTTCAGCCAGATCGATGACATCGATGCGTTGTCCGACGGGGGTGCCGCCAAAACCGATTCCCATAATGCCGACCACCAGACGACCGTCCCAGGCTCCCCATTTCTCGCCCGTCAGGAACGCTGCGGAGGATGTGCCTTGTGAAAGGCCATTATTGTTCCAGGCCGGCGGCATGGCGTCGGGATAGGTGGCAGTATCGGTCATAGGCATGAACTTGACCCGTTCCGCGGGGTCCATGCCTTCAAGTTGGTTCGGCATGTAGCCGCAATAATTGTCCGGGCAGTCCTCACGACCGGCCATGTTGGGGCGCGGGTCCCAGCCGGCATTGCCGCCATTTTGCAGAACGGTAATCTCATCGGAGTGCCAGGGACCATGCTCGGCAACCACGACCTGGTCGCTGCCTGGCCGGAAAGCGATACCCTGAACGTTGCGATGACCATAGGTAAAGATCCGCGAATCATACCCTTCCGGCGGGTTATTGCCGTCCGCGGCGTTGCCATCCCGGTCGATGCGCAGCACCTTGCCGCCAAGCATCGTGGGTGATTGGGGAACCTCGCCATTATGCGTGTCCCCGGTCGTCAGATAAATGAACCCGTCCGGACCAAACCGGACGCGCCCGCCATTATGCGCGCCTGGACCGCCGAACGGATGGTCGGTGGCCTTTGGCTTGTAGGGTACGTCCTCGACAATATCGGTGCGGTCGGAAAGCTCCGTGAAACCGTCATTCACCACAAACCGCATGAGACGGTTCGTGCCGGGCGCGGCCTTACTGGATGTCGAATAGACATAGATCGTGCGATTTTCAGCAAAACCGGGATCAACGGCAACGCCCTGCATGCCGGCCTGCCCCTCGCAGAAGAGATCATCCGCGGTGCTTTGATAGCCGCTGCTGCCGGTCATTCCCAAAAGCGCATTCACATCGCCGGATGGAAGCCGGACAGACAAGCCCTTGCACTTTTCCGTAAAAAACATCGTACCATCCGAAAGGAAGGCCATATCCCACGGATTTTCAAGACCGGTCAACACTTCTGCATGCGTAACTTTCACGGATTTGGCGTCAGCGGCGTTTGCAGCGTGGCTGAACGGCACTGTGAATGCCGTGGCCACCAATAGCGACCACATGGTCAGTTCTTGGCGCATTGAAGTTTCACTCCCTAATATGGTTTTGTATTTTCTTGCCTTTAAGCGGCGAAGGCGATGATATTACATATTTTTAAAATTCGCTATGCCCCAGATAAACCGTAGCAATTCGACCCGCCCTGTTAACAACCTGCTCATTAGTTTCTCTTAAAGTTGCATTGGCTGTCTCGACTGACATCCCGCGAATACTGGATGCAGATCGGTTCATGTGTACGTAAAGTTGCTTAGGAGCTACGGTATGACGACGATGTCAGGCTTCGACTATCAGAATGTCGACATTTATGAGGAAGACAGCTTCGGTCCGCCTCCGCGTTTCCTGGTTGAGGGTATCAAGGTCGCGCGCGTCGAGAATCCGGTCTCTGTCGAGAATAATCGTCGGGATTACACGCCGATCGCCTGGCTGACATCCTTGCTGCGTTCTCTGCGCCGCTAAGCCAGCAAACCAGGCGCTGGTTTCATCACTTTTTGGTCGCTCGTAGTTGGGCTCCTGAGTGCTGTCGTTGGATGCGTCAGGCGTCAGTGGAGCTGTTTTGCTTGCATGCCGGCCACATATCCTTTTTCACGACTTTCACGCATTTATCCAATCCGGAAATAAAAATTTAAAACCGGAACACATTCTTCCCGTAAACTGGTTCTAACGCTGCAATTTACGCGGCCCCCTCGTCCGGGTAAAACTTGGCTCAGTATAATCTCGTAATAAGAATTCCCATGAGGAAGAGCGCCAATGTTTCAGAAAATTCTCATCGCCAATCGTGGTGAGATCGCTTGCCGTGTAATCAAGACCGCCAGAAGGATGGGCATAGCCACCGTCGCCGTCTATTCAGAGGCAGACAGGGACGCGCTTCACAAGGACATGGCCGACGAAGCCATCGCCATTGGCGCGCCTGCAGCAGCCGAATCCTATCTCGTTATTGACAAGATCATTGATGCAGCCAGGAAAACCGGCGCGGAGGCGATCCATCCCGGCTATGGTTTCCTGTCCGAAAACGCAGCCTTCGCCGATGCCCTGTCGGATGCGGGCATTGTGTTCATTGGCCCCAACCCGCATGCCATCCGCGCAATGGGCGACAAGATCACCTCGAAAAAATTCGCTGCCGAAGCCGGCGTCAGCACCGTGCCTGGCTATATGGGGATCATCGCCGATGCGGATGAAGCGGCCCGCATCTCCGGCGAAATCGGCTATCCGGTGATGATCAAGGCGTCGGCGGGCGGCGGCGGCAAAGGCATGCGCATTGCGCGCAGCGCCGATGATGTGGCGGACGGTTTCCGCTCGTCGCAATCGGAGGCGAAATCCTCATTTGGCGATGACCGCATCTTCATCGAGAAATTCATCGAAAATCCGCGCCACATCGAAATTCAGGTCCTCGGCGACAAGCATGGCAATATCATTCACCTGTTCGAGCGCGAATGTTCAATCCAGCGCCGCAATCAGAAGGTGATCGAGGAAGCGCCAAGCCCGTTCCTCGACGAAGCAACGCGGCAGGCGATGGGCGGGCAGGCCGTCGCGCTGGCGAAAGCGGTGAATTACGATACGGCTGGTACGGTCGAATTCATCGTCGATCAGCAACGCAATTTCTATTTCCTGGAAATGAACACGCGGCTTCAGGTCGAACATCCGGTCACCGAACTGATCACCGGCGTCGATCTCGTCGAGCAGATGATCCGCGTGGCGGCCGGCGAGACGCTGACGCTCAGGCAGGACGATCTGTCAATCAAGGGCTGGGCGATCGAATCCCGTCTTTACGCGGAAGATCCGATGCGCGGATTCCTGCCATCGATTGGACGCCTCACGCGCTATGACCCGCCCGAAGAAGGCGAACGCGATGGCGGCACGCTGATACGCAATGACACCGGCGTTTTCGAGGGCGGCGAAATCTCGCTCTATTACGACCCGATGATCGCCAAGCTCGTCACCTACGGCCCGACCCGGGCAGACGCAACGCGGCAGATGGCCAGCGCTCTCGACGAGTTTACCGTGGATGGCATCAGGCACAACATACCGTTCCTCGCCACCATCATGCAGCATCCGCGCTGGGCGTCCGGCGATCTGTCCACCAATTTCATCGCCGAGGAATTTCCCGACGGTTTCATGCTGCGAGAGGCCCAGGGCGCGGAGTTGGAAATGCTTGCAGCGATCGCGGCGTCAATCGACCGGCTGTCCAACGAGCGCCGCCGCCAGATTTCCGGCCAGATGCTCGGCGTTCCCGTCTGCTTTTCGGACAAGCGCATTGCCGTGATCGGCGCCAGCCATGTTCCGCTCACGATTGCCGGTGAAATCGATACCGAATTCACGATCACATTCGGCCTGAACGCGGACGGCGATGGCCGCAGCGTCTCCGTTCGCTCGGACTGGTGGCCGGGACAATCGGTCTGGCGCGGCAGCTATGATGGAAAGCCTCTTGCCGTTCAGGTCCGCCCAATTCTCAACGGCATCGAACTTTCGACACGGGGCATCGTGACCCCGGCGCAGGTTTATACCGAGCGCGAAGCGTAGATGCTCCGCCTGATGCCACAGAAAAAGGGCGCCGACAGCTCCAAAGCGCTGCGCTGCCCCATGCCCGGCCTCGTCCGCGCAATCCATGTCGTTGCGGGTGAACAGATCCAGCCTGGCCAGCCGCTATGCACGGTCGAGGCCATGAAAATGGAAAACATCCTGCGAGCCGAACGGCAGGCAACGGTTAAGACGATCAAGGCAAAAGAGGGCGATAGCCTTGCCGTCGACGCCGTCATCATGGAGTTCGAATAAGGGCGGCGTCGCCTGTCCGCGGAATTAGGGGGAGGATGGGGTGACGTTTGCGCAAGCAAATGAAGGCCCGTCCCGCTCTAGAGCGTTTTGACGTGAAACAGAGTCGTTTTGGGATTCCCAAATTCGTTTATCGGTGATTCATAGGTTTCCATCTGAATTGATGG
>JAHQVI010000100.1 GCA_019634405.1 Hyphomicrobiales bacterium | reverse complement strand
GTTAGCGGCTGGCTTAGCTCATGCGCGATCGCCGCCGTCAATTCTCCCAGAATTGCGAGACGCGACAGAACCGCTGTTTCGCGTATGGCTTCGTCGAGGCGGTTCTGCAAGTCCGCCACCTTCGTCGCATCAGTCAGCTTGTATGCGCAAACGGGCAGACCGTCGGCGATAAAATCGAGCCGCGTTACATCCGCAATTACGATTTCGCCGGACCGCTTGCGGATAACTGGGGATGGCTCGGGGGTAAGGCAATGCCAGGCGCCCGGCGTGAATTGACTATCCTTGGCGTTGGCGGAGGAGGGAGCGAGCTCGCTCGTAAATATGGATGAGATGTTTTGTTCGATGAGGTTCGCCGAACTATCACCTAGCAATTTTTCCGCACTGGCGTTTACCGACCGTATTATTCCGGCAAGCGATGCGATCAATATGGGCTCCGGCATGCCAAGCAAAATAGAATCCAAAGTGTTGTCAAGCGCAGCCGCGTTCAATAAGGCGCTCTCGCCGTGATCATGGCGCCCATCAATCCGGAGACGTTGATATTGGGACAGCGCGATACTTTGCTTGTTCTGGGAAATTGCAGATTTGTATTTTGAACTGGCGCTCGTCTTGTGAATCAGTGACATCATAAATCTCTTGAAATTGCGCCTGTTAGTATTATGAAAAAGACTAATTTTAGCGAGCTGATAATTAAATTCACTTTGCTCTATATCTGTATAGAATCCCGGAATGACACAGTTCAACCCCTTATGTCGTATAAGCATTGAAATCTTAGATGCATCGCATTTTTACGTATGTTAATCGCACACTAAATAATCATTTATGAATTAATTTAGTATTATACAGTTTTTTAATTTAATACTGTATCTATAATACTGAATTACATATGTTTGTCATTTTCGATGGCGTGCTCCTCGTGATTTCTCGACCCGGCTGCGCTCTCTTGGCTATTGCAGATCCAAGCCGGAGCGGCTTACTTGTCCGCAATGACCCTTTCCCCCAAAGCGCGCGCGTCTCTTGCAGGCCATCTGCGCCATACGATCGAGGGCGATGTCCTCTCTGACGATTTCAGCCGGGCTCGCTACGCCACGGATGCGTCGCCATTCCAGACATTTCCTGCACTTATCGTCCTTCCAAAAACGCAGGACGACCTCCTCGCAGCGATCGAGCTTGCCTGGACCAAAGGCGTCAGCGTCATTGCGCGGGGCGGCGGAACGGGACGGTCGGGGCAGGCGGTCGGCGAAGGGCTGATAATCGACCTGTCGAAATATCTCACGCGAATGCTCTATTTCGACGCGTCGGCGCAGACCTGCATCGTCGAGCCGGGCCTTACGCCGGGAGCGCTCAATGCGTTGCTGGAACCCGAACAGGTGTGGTTTCCGATCGAAATTGGGTCCGCTGGGCAGGCGACGCTGGGCGGCATGGCGGCAACTGACGCGATCGGGCGGCGCGCGCTCCACTACGGGCGCATGCGGGATAATATCGCAGCGTGCGATGTCGTGCTGGCGCATGGCGGCGAGATCAGTTTTCACGATGTGCCGCCTGATTTTTCCGGCGACGGCCGCGAAAGCGAAGAAGCCGCGCTGATTCTCGATCTGCTGGAAGCTGCGGAAAGCCGGGAGGCGGCGATCAGCGCGTTGTCGTCGGTGGGCGGCAGCCAGCATGGCTATAATATGCGCGCGCTTTTACCGGGCGAAGGACCGCAGAACGCAGCCGCATTTCTGGCCGGCTCGGAAGGCACGCTCGCTATTACCAAGCGGCTTGAGCTGAAGCTCGCCCGCCGTCCGACGAACCGGGCAATCGGCGTTTGCAGCTTTCCCGGGCTTGCCCCGGCGCTGAAGGCGGTACAACCCATATTGGCGCTGGAGCCCATTTCCGTCGAGTTGTCGGGGCGGCGCATTCTCGAAGCGAGTTATTCCGGGCGGGCATTGCCCGAAGCCGTTACCCGTTTCTTCCGCCGGGAGAGCGAATCGCTCCTGCTCGTTGAATTCATGGAGCGCAATCGCGTGGAGCTCGCCCGCAAGCTCAAGGATCTGACCGATCTTATGGGAGAGCTGGGCTATCAGCGCGGCGTCAGCGAAGTGCTCGGCGTTGCAGCGCAGGACGCCGTCCACAAGGCGCATGAAAACGGCATCAGCGCCCTGTATGTCCGGACGGATCTTTCCGCCGCGCTCGCGCCAATCAGCGAGGTTTCCCTGCCTCTGGAGCAGTTGGCCCTGGCTGCAGAAAACATCGCCGCCCTGTTCGCGCGTCATGGTCTCGACGTCATATGGCACGGTCATGTCGGGGTTGGGATGCTCAATGTCCGCCCCTGGCTAAAGGCCGGAGCGGGACAGAGAAGCCTTGTGGCGATCGCAAGAGAAGCGCATGCAATCTTTGCGGAATTCGCAGGCCGGTTGAGCGCCGTCGAAGGACACGGCATTGCACGGTCCTATGAAATGGAGCAATTGCGGCCAGCCGATCTGACGCGTCTTCTTGAAGACATCAAGCTGCGTTTCGACCCGCAGAATCGGCTCAATCCCGGTAAGATCGTCATGCCGGCCCGACCGGCGCCGGATCTGATGCGTAAATTGTCTGATCCGGAAATGGCGGCTGCGCTGTCCGCCCTGAATTGCAACGGCACCGCATTGTGCCGGCGTCTCGACAATGACGTCATGTGTCCATCATACCGTCTGACGCGCGAGGAAAGGGATAGCCCGCGCGGACGCGCCAACACAATCCGAATGGCGGTGGGCGGAGAGCTGGGGGCAAATGCCCTGTCGTCAGATCATATGGCGCGGGCGATGTCCCTGTGCGTCGGATGCAAGGGGTGCCGTTCCGAGTGTCCCCGCGGCGTAGACATCGCGCAAGCGAAAATCATTGCACGGAGCGAACGCGCCCGAATCAACGGCTTGTCTCGATTTGAGCTTTCGATCGCCGAACTACCCGAGAACGCCATGCAATACCGGCGCTGGCGTCATCTGCTAAATCTGCGAGACGTCATTCCGTGGGCGGCGCGGTTTTCGGAACAATGGACAGGGATTGCGGCAGATCGTCCATGGCCTCACCTATCTTCTGATCCGTTTCGTGTATACAATCAAGAAACTGAAGGTGATGGTCAGGAAATAGTTATATTCCCTGATACGTTTAATAATTATTTTGATGGTGTCACACTAAAGTCCGCAGAAAATATTCTGTCAATGTCGCGCTTCAAAACAACAATTCTTGTTCCCCCCGCGGGAGAGAGACCTTATTGTTGTGGGCGCACCTATTTGGAGGTAGGGTTACTCGACGAGGCGCGCCGTGAAGCAAGTAGACTGATTGAGGCCATGACCCCGTTCACGGAACGTGGCGTGCCTCTTGTCGGAGTTGAGCCTGCCTGCATTTTGACTATTCGGGATGAAATGAAGACCATGCTTGCGCTTGATGGAGCCGCCGAACTGGCCCGAAACGCGCTACTGTTTGAAGAGGCGATGTCTCTGCCCGGCGTGGCGGAAACAATCAAGCCAAGATTGCGGGAAATCGAGGGCGAAGCGTTCATTGCATCGAATTGCCATCAGCATGCTTTTGGTACTGATCGTAAGGCGCGTTCGGTGGCGGGCTATGTTTCAGGTCTTGAGTTCGCTGATGTTATCCCGGGCTGTTGTGGCATGGGAACGTCTTTCGGTTACGATCCTGAGACGGTTGACGCATCACTGAAAATGGGAGAAATGTCCCTCTTTCCGCAGATCAGAAAGACCTCGCGCGACACATTGCTGATCGCCGATGGGTATGGCTGCCGCAAGCAGATCAGGGATGGAACCGGCAGAACAGCGCGCCATACGGCAGTTCTTTTGAAGCTTGCATTGGACGCAAAAGAACGCTTCGGTCCCGCGGACGGTGCAACGATCAAGGTTAACAGACGTTTGGAAAAGCGGCTTGCCCACCTGACCAAAAGTTATTTTAAACACTGAAAGACTATAATGGAAACGATCTCGCAATATTCACTTCATGATGAGTTGCTTCTCAGGCTGCGTCGAATGATTATCGATGGTCAGTTCGATCCCGGCGAAAAAATTCCGGAAAAACAGCTGTGTGTGCAATTTGACGTATCGCGGACGCCGTTGCGGGAAGCGCTCAAGGTCCTGGCGGCGGAAGGGCTTGTCGAACTGACGCCGAATCGCGGAGCGATGGTGTCGATCCTGACATATGAAGATTTTCAGGATTGCCGCCCGATAACGTACACGCTGATGGCGCAATGCGCTGATCTCGCCTGTGAACATGGGGATGGCGCGCATGTCGAACTGCTTCAGAGCGCGCTTGAGGACATGGTGGACGCGAAATTCTCTGATGATCTTTCCGGAATGGTCGCTGCGTCCCGGCAGATCCGTGAAACGCTTTCAAACGCCGCGCATAGTCCCCTGTTCAAGAGGATTTTTGAGGCCCTGTTTTTTCGGATGTGCTGGAACTTGCTGGTTTTCCGCCTTGCCGGTCTTGCGCCCGAGCAACTGATTGCCGACAGCCGGGCTATCGTCGAGGCCATGCGTGAGCGCAACAAGGATGCGCTCTCGAAGGCTCTGCACGACCATCTGTCCAATGTATTTGAGGCTTGCCCGGATGGACGCCTGCCTTGTGAAATAACCAGAATGGTCTCAAAAGATTGAGCCGTTGCATGCGGTCAGCTCTAATGCAGGCAAATTGGAGACGGTGAGAATGGCGTTCCAGTTTGCCGTCGGGGCCGGCATAATCATCGTGACCATCGTGCTGCTGGTGGCGTTCGCGGCCGCAGCCGAGTGGAGCCTGAAACAGGAGCATATCTGGCCTGGCGACGGAGCGGGGCTAATTCGCTTTATCGTCATCCTTGCCGGCATTTCGCTCTGGTTGCTGGCTGCGATTTCCATAAGCGTATGGCTTTGGGCCGTCTGCCTTCTGGCATTGGGAGCGTTCAGTGAGTTCGAAACGTCAATGTATTTCGCGCTGGTGTCGTTCACGACGCTCGGCTTTGGCGATATTATTCTGGAAAAGGAATGGCGCATCCTGTCCGGATTAATGGCGGCGAACGGACTTGTCATTTTTGGGCTGACCACGGCGATTTTCGTTGATTTTCTCGCGCGGCTCAAACGCCGCTAAGGCGGGCGCAAGCCGCCAGTTTCGCCTGAGAAATGTTTCAAGCGTACCGGACCGAAAAGCGGGCGCTGCTTTCGGTCCGGTACGTAAACAGAAAGACACACTGCTTCAGCCGCGACCGGGTAAAACTCCGGCGCACTAATGCGCCCGGATAAAATGGCCGGTGCGTAGATCCTGCATGGCCTGACGGAGCTCTTCCTGCGTGTTCATCACAATGGGGCCGTGCCATGCGACAGGCTCCTTGATCGGAGCGCCGGACACCAGAAGAAAGCGAATGCCTTCATCGCCGGCTTCGACCTTGACCTCGTCGCCCGAACCGAAACGCACCAGCGTCCGGTTGCCCGAATTGTCGCGCATGAACACTTCTTCGCCCATCACTTCCTTTTCCGTCAGGACGCCAAACGGTTTTGAGGCATCCGCAAAGCGTCCGGAACCTTCGAAGATATATGCGAAGGCGGTTCGGTACGTATCGATCCTGAAGCGTTTGGTCTGGCGTGGGGGAACCAGGACATCGAGATATTGCGGATCCGTTGCGATCCCGTCGACTGGTCCTTTCTTGCTCCAGAACTCTCCGGTAATCACGCGGACTTTCACGCCGTCATCATCGGTTTCTTCGGGGATGTCTTCCCCGCTGATGTCCTGATAGCGCGGCGCGGTCATTTTCTCCGAGGATGGGAGGTTGGCCCAAAGCTGGAAGCCGTGCATGCGGCCGGCCTTGTCGCCTTCGGGCATTTCCTGATGCATGATGCCGGAGCCCGCCGTCATCCATTGTACCGACCCCGGACCGAGCGTGCCCATATTGCCCAGGCTGTCCTGATGGGTGACGTTGCCCGCAAGCACATAGGTGATCGTTTCGATCCCGCGATGGGGATGCCAGGGAAAACCGGCCAGATAGGACCGCGGATCGTCATTGCGGAAATCGTCGAGCAGCAGGAACGGATCGGATTCGGTGGTGTCGCCGAAGCCGAAAACCCGATGCAGCTCAACGCCAGCGCCTTCCATTGTCGGGGTGGCCTGGCTGAGAGATTTGATCGGACGGATAGACATGTCTGCCTCCTTCTTGCGCGCCGGCGTTGCTTGAGCCTCGCGCGTACATTTCGTATTCGACCACCATATGGCATGGGTATGTCGGAAAACAAGATGCGATTGCATCTAGTTGCGATTACGTTTTGCATAGCTCGTCGACCGGCAGGGTCACGAGTATGCGTGCGCCCCCTTGCGGACTCGCGCCGATGACAATGCGCCCGCCATGCGCCTCAACAATCTGCTTTGCGATTGTCAGGCCAAGACCGCTGCCGCCTGAGGCAAGGTTGCGCGACGTATCCAGCCGGTAAAATGGCTCGAAAACGGCGATACGGTCTGTTTCGGGAACGCCGTCGCCCTCATCATCGACGCTTACCCTCAGAGCGCCATCGCGCGCCGCCAGATGAATGGTTGCACGCGCGCCGTAACGCAGGGCGTTGTCTATCAGATTGCCGAACAGACGCCGGAGCGCCGTCTCATCTCCGCGCAGGCCGTGACGATCGCCCTCAAGGGTGAACGTCAGCCGGTCATCTTCACGGATGGCGATGTCATCGGAGAGCAGTTTCGCCAGATCGACCGGCCGGTGACTTACTCCTGGCGATGTGTCATGAGCAACGGCGATGGAATCGTCGATTAGGCGCGTCATGCTGTTGAGGTCGGTTTCCGCCTTTTGTCGTTGCGTCTCGTCGGGAAGCGCCTCGATACGAAGCTGCAGGCGAGTGATATAGGTCTTGAGATCATGCGAAATTGCGCCCAACATGATCGTGCGCCCACGGATCAATGCCGAAATGCGCTCTTCCATTGCATTGACCGCGTCGATAAGGCGGCGGATCTCCGGGGCTCCACGCACCATCACGGGGCGGGGCTGTCCATCATGTCCGAAGCTGGTGACCGAACGGGCGAGCTGGCGCAATGGCCGCGCTTCGCGCGCGATGGCCCACAAGGCGAGGGCGGCAAAGACAATGCCGAATATGCCGAACCAGAAGCCAAACGGTATGCCGAGCAGCTTTTGCGCAGACGCGCCGCCGATCTCAAAAAGCGCATAGCCCTCCGCGGTCAGCGCGATGGCGATGCTGATGCGCCGCTGGCTCAACGGCGTATAGTTCTCGAACAGCCTGCGCAACGGCCGGTTCTCCAATGTCCCCATATCGACGACGCGGACCTCCCTGTCCGGCGCGCGATCCAGATATTGCGAGACGAGCCATTCTAAGCCAGGCAGGCGGTCACCATCAGTGTCAAGCTGGGGGAGTGCGGCGACAATGCTCACCTGGAATTTCTCGTGACCGACCGCCTGAAGCAACTGGTTGCGCTGATCCGCGGGCAGCACGTCGAGCAACTCGACAATGGCTGCGGCCTGTCCGGGGAGAGGAAAGCGAGCGATGTCGGGTTCCTTGTCCGCTTCGATCAGCAGGAGGCGCAGATTGTTCATCCCGAACAGAGCCAGAAGCAGAAGCAGCACGATGCCAACGATCCGCCCGACAAATCCGAGACGCGCCATCGGGCTTACTCCTTGCGTGAGCCGGTGACTTCGAGGGCAAGCATGTATCCAGCATTGCGTATTGTCCTGATAACCGGCTCGCCACCAATATTGAGCTTTTTCCGCAAGCGGCTGACCTGCACGTCGATCGTACGGTCAAACGCGTCCGCCTGGCGACCGCGCGTCCAGTCCATGAGCTGATCGCGCGACAGGACGCGCATCGGCCGCGTCAGGAAACAGGCGAGCAGATCGAATTCCGCGCTCGTCAGCCCGACCTGATTGCCGTTTTCTCTGGTGACAAGCCGCGCTTCGATATCGACACGGTACGGGCCCATCATCATGATGCTGCGGCCGCTCTCGGCGGGTGGCTCCATCCGCCGCAGGACCGCGCGGATGCGGGCGACAAGCTCTCGCGGATTGAATGGCTTGGGCATGTAGTCATCCGCGCCGACCTCCAGTCCGATGATCCTGTCGACATCATCGCTGCGTGCGGTGAGCATGATTATCGGTATGCGGGAGGAAGCGCGTAGGCGGTTGCAGATCGATATGCCGTCTTCGCCTGGCAGCATCAGGTCGAGCACGATCAGATCGGGCTCGCCGAAATGATTCAGATGGCGGTTCAGGGCAGCGCCACCATTGGCTTCAGACACACGATAACCTGTGCGCGACAGGTATCCCTGAAGCAGGTC
>JAHQVI010000099.1 GCA_019634405.1 Hyphomicrobiales bacterium | reverse complement strand
CAACATCTTCCAGCCCGACCGAGAGACGAAGCATATTGTCGCCGATCCCCATATCCGCACGAACGTCCGGCGTAAAGCGTTGATGCGTGGTGGTGGCAGGATGCGCGATCAGGCTCTTGGCGTCGCCCAAATTGTTGGAAATCTTGATGATTCTGAGCGCATCGGCGAGTTTGAACGCCGTTTGCTTGTCACCTTTCAGCGAAAATGTGACCAGCGTGCTCCCCGCTTTCATCTGACGGCGCGCCAGCTCATATTGCGCAAAATCGCGCCGCCAGGGATAGAGCACGCTGCCGATATCAGGCCGTTCCGCAAGAAAATCGGCAATTCTGGCGGCATTCGCCGTCATGCGTTCAACCCGCAATGGTAATGTTTCCAGCCCCTTGAGCAGCACCCAGGCGTTGAACGGGCTCATACACGGACCGGTCTGACGCAGATAGGTCTTGAGATGATCGGCGAGGAACTGCTCCGTACAAAGAACGACGCCGCCGAGACAGCGCCCCTGCCCGTCAATATGTTTCGTCGCCGAATAACACACCACATCCGCGCCCAGCTCCAGCGGCTTTTGCAGCATCGGCGTGGCGAACACATTATCCACGATGAAGAGCGCGCCGCAATCTTTCGCGATGGCTGAAACGCCGGCAAGATCGACCAGCTCCAGCGTCGGGTTGGCGGGTGTTTCGCAGAAGAAGGCGCGCGTATTGGGCTGGACAGCAGCCGCCCATGCGTCGAGGTCGCGGCCATCGACCAGCGTACAGCTTACGCCGAAACGCGGCAGCAATTCCTCAATCACATAGCGGCAGGACCCGAACAGCACCCGGCTTGCCACAACATGATCGCCCGCCTTCATATAGGAAAAGAACGCCGCCGTCACCGCAGCCATACCGCAAGCTGTGCCGCGCGCAGCTTCCGCGCCTTCCAGCAGCGCCATGCGCTCCTCGAACATGGACAGCGTCGGATTGGAGTAACGCGTATAGATATAACCGTCCTGCTCGCCCTTGAAGCGAAGCTCGGCGTCATGAGCGGTCTCATAGACAAAACCGGAATTCAGGTAGAGCGCTTCGGACGTCTCGCCATAGGGTGAACGCAACGTCCCGCCATGCACAAGCGCAGTGGCTTCGCGCAACTTGTTTCGGGAAGATTTATCGGAATTTTCAGTCATAAGCTGTGCCCTTCGACATGAGGCCAGATAAAGCCGGGCCTGCCATCTGTCAGGGCGCGGCCTTTTTAGCAAATTCTTTAACGTGGCTGCAAGCCGGCCAGCCAAATCACCACGTAGAGGCAGCATTAAGCCAAAGCATGAGCTTGCGTCAACACTATTACCGTCACTTGATCCGAAAGCCCTTGCCCCAATATTGCATCGGCTTTTCACTCTCGTCATCCTCGCCGATATCCTGCCACGCGAAATGCGCGATCAGGCCATCCAGTTTTTCATAACCGCGCTTGCGCCAGAAGCCGTCGAGCGGGCGGATTTCGGGCGACTTCAGCGGGTGGTCATCTGGCCTGACAACGCCGCAAAACGCGGTTTTCTCGTAGCCAAGCACTTTCGCATGCGCTTCCCGGCCATCGAAAAAGCTGTGCCCGACGCCCTGCCCGCGATAGTTCGCAAGCAATACCGATTCGCCGAAATAAAAAATCTCATCCGGCTTGCAACCTGCCTTGATGAAGGGCGCGGCAAATTCATCATGCTGGTGAACAAGCGGAGACGCGGTGGCCACGCCGACCAGGCTTTCGCCGTCAAATGCACAGATCGCAATATGGTTCGGCGCTTCAATAAAACGGCTCATATAGCCGCGCTCATAATCGAGCGACCCTTCATAGAGATAGGGCCACTCGCGGAACACCCTTATCCGAAGTTGCGCCATTTCCGGAACCAGTTCCGTCAGCGCTTTGTCCGATCTCGCTTCGATCCTGAGCATCGCATTCGCTCCATGCTGTCTGTGACGGTCTGCCGGCTTGCCCGTGACCGCAAATCGTGATCCTTGGATCAATCAAACTGGATTTGCCTATCCAGCTCAACTCTCCTGCTTGTTACAGTCGGTCAAAGCGCACACGTTTTTAGCAACGTCTTTGTCAGTACTGATATCTGCCCGCTTCCGCAAAGCGCGTTCAAAATTGACATTCGATTTACAAAGGCGATTTGCAGACCATTATTGCAATATTGCATGTCGCGCCTTGCTGGATATGCTGTACCAAACAACTTTTAATGCAAATGTGGGTTCGAATATGCAAGAAGAACGGGGCGGGCTGCTTCCGGCTCAAACATTACGCGCCATGATCGAGGCGAAGCAGATCGATGCCCTCGCACCGATTTCCCAAGCGCAGATACAGCCGGCCAGTCTCGATCTCAGATTGGGAGACACAGCCTATCGGGTGCGAGCCAGCTTCCTGCCATCTTCCCGTATGAGCGTTGAGGACAAGCTTGCAGCTTTCGGCCTGCATGAGATCCCTCTGAGTGACGGCGCGGTCCTGGAGACCGGATGCGTCTATGTTGTTCCCTTGCAGGAACGGCTGAACCTGCCGTCCGAAATTTCTGCTGCCGCAAATCCGAAAAGCTCGACCGGCCGGCTTGACGTCTTCACGCGCATCATCACCGAGACCGGCACGGCTTTCGACCAGATCCCGGCCGGCTATGACGGCCCGCTCTATGCCGAGATCTGCCCGCAGACCTTCCCGGTTCTGGTCCGCCCCGGGTCGCTGCTCACCCAGATCCGTTTCCGCCGCGGCCGCGCTGCCCATACGGATACCGAACTGGCCCTGCTTCATGGAGAGCACAAACTCGTCTCCTCGGAGACCGCAGATATTGACGAGGGCATCGCGCTCTCCGTGGATCTGGCCTCGTCAGGCGGCGACGTCATTATCGGCTATCGCGCCAAGCGGCATACGGGCGTTGTCGACATGGACCGTCCCGGAGCTTATCCTGTCGACGAATTCTGGGAGCCCATCCCGGCGCAAAGGCAGAACCGACTGATCCTTGATCCCGACCAGTTCTATATCCTTGCGTCCAAGGAGGCTGTGCACGTCCCCCCGACACATGCCGCGGAAATGATGCCTTTCAACCCTCTCGTTGGCGAGTTCCGGGTGCACTATGCAGGGTTTCTCGATCCCGGCTTCGGTCATGAAGGCGCTGGTGGCGCGGGAAGCCGGGTGGTGCTCGAAGTCCGCAGCCACAAAGTGCCTTTCATTCTGGAAGACGGGCAGATTGTCGGCCGGGTGATTTATGAAAGGCTGACCGAACGCCCGGACCAGGTCTATGGCGAGGGCATCGGCTCCAATTACCAGGCGCAGGGCCTCAAGCTTTCGAAGCATTTTCGGCTGACATGATACATATTCGGCGCTTTGCCGATGTTGCGCATCGCCAGGATGTGCGCACGGCGATCGACAGTATCTTTTTCGATAACGCGGCTACGCATCATTTCGCCGATGCAGATTCGCGGCGTCACTATCACGATTTATGGCTGCAAAGATATTTGCGCCATTTCCCGGAAAGCTCTCTAGTCGCGATGAATGAAGATGGTCCTGGCGAAATCGTCGGCTATCTGGCGGGATCTCTCGTGAGTGACAGGCCGCCACTGCCCGGCCCAGACTATTACAGGCTTTTCCCGGATTATTTCATCGACAAATTTCCCGCGCATATCCATGTGAACGTTCGCAAGGACAGCCACAATAAAGGCATAGGACGCATGCTGATAGATGCGTTCCGCCTCCATTGCCGTGACCGCCGTGCGCCCGGATTTCATGCCGTCACGAGATCAAACCGTTGCCCGGCTCACTTTTTCACACGCTGTGGCATGGACATCCAATCGCGGGTCCTGTGGCATGAGAGCCAGATCGTTTTCATCGCCGAGGAGATCATCATTCCCTGAGCCCGGCAAGGCCCGGCGAGAAACGTCAGGCCGAACAACTGCCCCCGCCAAGCACGCAGAATTTGGCGCAGTGATGATGACAAAGTTTGACTGCGCCATCATCGAACATGCCGCCATCGGCGCGCGAGGCTTCCGCCAGGGTTGAGCCCATTTCGAACGCCTTGTCATAGGGAAGCAGCGTACACGGCATGATTGTCGGCTTGTCCGCGCCTTTGCGTTTCACCACCATGCGGCTGGATGCGCACATCAGGTCAACGGGGTCGATCCCCAGAATTCCCCAACATGCCGTTGTGATTTCCGGCACTTCCACGGTCTCATCCATTTCCGGCAAAAGCACCAGCTGGCCCGGATCATCGGGATCGACCGGCCAGCCTCTTTCGGCGAACAGCCTTGCATAGCCCGCCCGCGAGCGCGCCTCATCCTCATGCCAGCATGTGCGGCCGCAAACATGCAGATTGAAGCCGTTCTGGGCCAGCCAATCCATTCCTTCAACTACGCGTTTCCACGTGCGTGGTCCGCGCTCTTCCTCATGCAGTTCCTGCCCATAATGATCAAGACTGACGCGCAAGGTCAGACAGTCGCCATAGGCGTCCTTGAGCCGCATGAGACCGGATTTAACTTGTGGGCGTTGCATAGGCCGCATCGCATTAGTCAGAATAAGGACACTATAGCCCCGCGCCAGAGCGGCCTCGGCCATTTCGATCATGTCCGGATTCATGAAGGGCTCTCCGCCGGTAAAGGCGATTTCCCGGGTCTTCAGGCCAAATGCGGAAATTTCATCGAGATAGGCCGTGACTTCAGCTGCCGTGATGTAAACAAGACGGTCATTTGTCGGGCTGGATTCGATATAGCAGTTCACACATTCGATATTGCACAGGGTTCCCGTATTGATCCAGAGCGTATCCAGTTGCTCAAGGCTGACACTAGCGCGCTGCTCGCCCTTAACAGTCAGATCGGGATGTGAAAATTTTACGGATGGCAAGGTAACTGTCAGGTCATTTTCGATCGTGCTTCTGGCTTCCATCAACTTCCCTTGCGCCTAAACCGTTTCCGGCCCTTGTTTCGGATCAATTAACACTAACATCGAAATCAGGCATCTCCTCTGACTTGCTCCGCAAATTTTCGTCATCGCCGCGTGTTTTCGTTTGATCGCTTCCAATAACGTTGCTTCGGGGCAATGACTTGCAAATTTCCTGCATGCCCACATCGGTTAACCCTTGCTTAACGCTCCGCATCACCTTATCCGGAGAACGCCGGGGCAATTCAGCGTCTGTCAACATTACCGTATGTATCGTTCTTTCGCTGTTGGCATTATATAGAGGGCACCTATTACATGTACGGACTACTCGCGGCATGCATCGTCGGCATGGCTATGTTTCTTGGTCTTTTTGCGATCAGCGTCGAGACCGGCACGGCCGAACGACAGGACAAGCTGATTATCGAGAGGGTGCAAACCATCGCGAGCGCACCCGAAACTGCTAAATAAATTTTCCTTTGAGTATACTGCGTAAGTGGCCGTGTTCGGCATGAATGCGGCCGCTATTTCTCCAAACTCCAGCGACGTTCAATCATTCTTTGCAGATTCTCGCCTTTTCCGCGAAGGCGCGCATGTTGCTGATCGCGACGGCAAGATCGCTCCAATAGGGCGGCGCCAGTTCGTGGATGAAAATCGGATCGGCGGGAAACGCACACCGCGATATCAGATCGTCCCACGGAATCGTTCCCATGCCATATGGCAGATGCAAATCGCCAACGCCGTAGGCCAACCGTTCGGACCGATGGCTGAAATGCGTCTCCGCAAGCACTCCAAATGAATCGTGAACATGCAGATGCTTGGCAAAGGGCGCAAGCGAGGCCGCCTCGTCAAGGAAGCTGACGCCACGCCTGGTGCACAGCAGATAGGCATGGGAAAAATCAAGACAGGCGCAGACCGAGCGGTGTCCGATCGTTTCGATCTCGTGGGCAAGCTCAGAGGGTAGCATCGTATATGATTCAGGCCCGCCAAACAGATTCTCCACCGCGATCACGATCTCATTCGCTTCGGCCAAATCGCCCATCTCGGCGAGGATCTCGCGCTGTCTTTCAATGCGGGGGCCGGGATTGGCAGTCGTGACCGGCACTCTGCCGCAATGCGCCACGAAATGCCGGCCTCCAAGTTCGGCGGCAACCTCCAGCATCGCTTTCATGACGGCCTGATGCATGGGCAACATGTCGGGCTGTTCCATCAGATTGAGCCGCAGCGGTCCATGTATCGTGTAGCCGATCGCGCGCCCGGCGGTGATCTCCCTGAGCTTTCTCAGCCGCTCCGGGACAATGCGTCCGCCGGCAACCACATCGATGGCATAGAGCGGCAGCTCGACGCAATCGACGCCCATGCTCTCGGCCTCATCGAGCGCCGGGCCCAGCTTTGCAAGTGCGTAGTCATCATGATTGGGAAGAGCATAGCCAACGCTGAAACGTCCTGTGCGCATCATGCTGCCTCGCATGGTTCGTGCTGGTCGCATTATCGGGCAATGCGGGCCCCGCTTCGATTATACCGGATGCATGTAAAAATACAGTCCCGTATTTTTACCGCCGGGCTCAAGACAATGTTTTTCAGCTGCGGTGCGAAGCAATCCGGATTTTCGAGGGCAGGGGTGTTCCGGATTGCTTCGCTTTACGCTCCAGGGGGCATGGAGCACGGGGAAAACACGTTGGTGCGAACTAGTAGCTCTGTTGCACCTTGTTTTTATATTGGTGCGAACGCATCAATTTGCGCGTCCTGTTCCAATCATCCTCGTTCAAATTCTCGGCATCGGCCAGATTGCGCTTAGACAGATCGTTCAAGGGCGCAGCAGAAGCCGATGGCAGCTTTTCTGCTTCTTCGGCGAGATAGGCGGCATTTTCCTCAAGTAGCTTCTT
>JAHQVI010000013.1 GCA_019634405.1 Hyphomicrobiales bacterium | reverse complement strand
CATTGCAAGATAGGATGCCCCGCTGGTCTGACGTATGGCGCCGCGGATTACATCCTCGATTTCTTTCGAGATCAGATAGGCCGGTATGACATTCTGGCCGCCCGAGAATTTGTGCGTGATATAGCGGGACATGCTTCCGCGAATATGTTCGGTGAGAATGATCGGGTCTTTCTCACGCTGCCCCCATTCAACCATCCCTTCAAGGATCGACCGCATGTCTCTGATTGAAATCTGCTCGGCAACGAGACGCTGAAGAATATCCGTCATCGTGATGATGGGAAGAATTCTCGTTGCCTCGCGCGTCAGCTCTGAAAAATCCTCCTGCATCTGATTCATCAGATACATCGTTTCCTGAATGCCGATAAATTCCGAGGCGTGTTTCTTCAGAACATGGGCGAGATGATACGTCACGATGCTCGACGGCGTCATGACCTGCATGCCGGCGCGCTCAACCAGCGGATAATGCTGCATTTCCACCCAGTAGCTGGGCGTGTTCGGCAGAAAATCATTGCCATGTTCAAACGGGATCTCAAACATATTGAGATTATCTTCGCTCTCGCGGACGATGAAGCTGCCTGGTTTGACGGCGCCCGTGGCGACGGGAATCTCGTTCACCAATATGCGATAGTGACCATCCGGGAGGTTGTCGTTCAAACGGAGGTGAACCCCCGGGAACGGCACACCAAAATCGAAATATAGCGCACGCCTTACCCTTGCGACTTCACGGTCAAGCTTATTCGGCCGGATCGAGTTCCTGATTGATGAGGACAGATCGACGATAACCGGCACGACCAGCGTGAAGGTAATGCCCGGGATCGGTTCGTTGTCATCGCCGTCATCCGCGGGAAATGAGGGGATGCCGCCTTTTGCGGACAGCGTCGGCGCGAGCGCCGGCATTTTCGTGTCCGTTACCTCTGGTTGCTGCGTTCTCCGCTGCTTCCTCATCGTCAGAAGTCCCGCCGTGGCGCAGACCAGGGACAGACCAAGAAATACGAGTGTAGGAAAGCCGGGGACAAGGGCGAAAAGTCCCATTATGACCGCGCTGATAATCAGCGCTTTGGGTTCAGTCGCCAGCTGACTGATGATATCCGAACCGAGATCCTTGTTGTCCTCCGAAGAAACCCGCGTAACGATGAAGCCGGCGGTAATGGAGATAAACAGGGCCGGAATTTGTGTCACAAGACCGTCGCCAATGGTCAGCAGCGCATAGCGCTCCAACGCTTCGCCGGTCGTCATGCCGCGCTGCATTGTACCGATCAGAATACCGCCAACAAGGTTCACGACAATAATGATCAGGCCGGCGATCGCGTCACCCTTGACGAACTTCATCGCGCCATCCATAGCGCCATAAAGCTGGCTTTCCTTCTCAAGCTTGCCTCGCCGGCGCTTTGCCTCATCGAGGTCTATCTGTCCGGACCGCATATCCGAGTCGATCGACATCTGCTTGCCGGGCATGGCGTCAAGCGAAAAGCGCGCCGATACTTCAGCCACACGCTCTGAGCCTTTCGTAATCACCATGAAATTCACGATCGTCAGTATGAGGAATACGACAAGACCGACGACGAGATTTCCTGCAACAACGAATTGGCCGAATGTCTCGACAATGTTGCCGGCATCTGCCTGAAGGAGAATAAGGCGCGTTGTCGAGATCGAGATTGCAAGGCGAAACAGTGTCGTTAAAAGCAGGATCGAGGGAAAGGCAGAAAGCTGAACGACATCGCGGATATATACGGACGCCATCAACAGAACAGCGGCGAATGTCAGATTGATGCCGATCAGTACATCGATCAGCGTTGTTGGCAATGGGAGCACCATCATGAAGACGACTGCTACCAGCATGAAGGCGAGAACCAGGTCGTTCCGCTTTGAAACGATCTGAAGGAACTGAGCGAACATCAGCGGACCTCCCAATCGAGGGTAAAGTTTTGCCGGGCCCGATGTTCCTCTAACTCAAAGGGCAATAACGAACCATGCGTTGAATGCAAAACTAGAAGGGATATGCCGCCCATAAGTATTACCCTGTGATAGGAATTTGACTGCGTTGTCTCGGTTAAAGTGTGATCCGCACACGTGGTTGTGCATCGGAATCCGGCTGGCCGAGCGTATTGTCAGGTGAGAATCGGTCTGTCTGGGATAGATCGCTTTCGCGATCCGTGGAAACATCGAACACCGTCGAACGGGGGTCTAGCTGAAGGCCGGATTGTCTTTCAAGACGTGCACCGATCTCGGAGAGTTGCTCGGTCTTCAGATCTATCAGTGGCCGCAGCGTGTCGATCCGGCCGCGACGTTCATCGCTGGAAAGCGGTGCTGGAAAGATTGTATTTTGCGCAATTTGCACCGGGCTTCCATCTTCCGCCAATCTTGGCCCCTCAGTCGGGATATCCTTGTCGGAGCGCCCGCGTTCGGACAAGGCCAGCGGGTTGATCTGAGCCTGTTGCAGCGGCGTCGTCTGTATCACGGTTGGCAGCACTGTTGCGCTCAATAGATTTTCCAGCGCATAAGTTTCACGTCTCAGGGCGATGATCTCCTGCTGAAGAACGGCGAACGCCACCGTGTCGGCGATCACGGCCAGATCGTCAGGTTCCAGCCGGGTAACCAGTTCCGACGACAAGCTGTTCCCGTTTTCAGCGGACTGCGCTGTAGCGCCGGCGCCGGTTAAACGCTCAAGGATGGCGCTGATGCTTGCGACGTCGATCTGCACCGGGTTTACAGTTTCCAGATCGCGTCCGTCGATCGTTTCGCTGACGATCTCTTCGATAACCTTCGCCAATACGACATTAGAAAGGTCGAGACGCTCGGCTTCCAACTGGACGTCTCGCGCCTCCGACAACCTTTGGTCCGACTCGCGGGGGATTTCGCGCGCAATGGCGATTAGCGCGTCGTCAACTTTCCGCACCGTCTCCTGGTCGGCATTGGCCCTGTCGAATTGCGATCCGAGCTCTACAAGAGCCTTTCCCAGAAGGCTGCTCGACAGAATGACGCTGTCAAGCTCTACTGTCGTATTTGCAATCGAGTTAACGATCTGGGCGATCGCGGACTCCGCTGTCACTACCGCTGAACTGGCAGTGACGACGTCGCCCTCCAATTGCTGCAGTTCGTCACTCAACGTCTGGACAATGTCCGGGTCAGGTTCCTCTTTTGCCAGTTCGGCATCCAGCTCGACTTGCTTGGCGTCGCGCAATTGTTCAGCATTATTGAGCGCCGGAATGAGCTCATTGTTCAGATTTTGCTCGGCAGCCGTCAACTGCTGGTCAAGAGTATCAAGTTCCTCAGACAGACTTTGCCGCGTGGCGTAAAAGCTGGCCAGGACAGTCGCGAATACCGACAACACTGAACGCATCGCCTGATTGCTTGAAAGCACGCTCTCTTGCAATTCATTGAATGCGTTGACCGCTGCAAGGTTCGAATTGCTAAGCGCATTGAGGCTGCTACCGTCAACGGGATTGAAGAAGCCGACGGACGCGGTGGTCCCTGGAATAGTCGTCATTCTCGAATACTCCTTTTGTGTGAAATCAACGCAGATAACCTTATTGCGCTTGCCTTGTTACGAATATTCGCCGTCTCTCATCCGAGAAGCCCGATGAATCCGCATAGGAAATTCTCTCCCTGAATTCTTCATCCTCTTCAAAGTAGAACGATAATTCTTCAAATATATGCTGCGCCACAACATATAGCGAAACAAATATTGCAAGTAAAAACATCGCCGACGCTCGACTTGTCTTGGACTTATTCAAATATTTCTTGAATTTCTTGAGAAGACTCGGCTCAACACCAAGCTGATTCAGTGTTTGAAGAATCTGATTAGCTTCGCCTTTCGCCAGCGGCGCTTGCGGCCAGCCTGTTTTCATCAGAAGCGCCCCGGGAAGCATGCCGGCATTGAGCATGACAGGAAGCTCGGCCTCGGTCGCCTGCTGAGACGTACTGAAAAGCAAGGACGCTTCGGACAATAACAACAAAAGCGCATTGCGCTCAGGCGCTGTCAGCCGCGCGAACGGCTCGCCAACATCACCATTGGCCAGATTGTTCACGAACTGATTGACACTTGCCTCCTGAGTGATCGCGCCTGTCCCTGCGCTACCGGCCTCGGACGCAACCGGGTTCGCCACTTGAGAATGCGGCCCGCTTCCCTCAGATCGTGGCGGTTGCCCCGCGCCGGTCTGAGCCAAAGATGGACTTGCCGCAGGCATAGGCGCCAGTGGCGTTTGCGCAAGCAGGTTGGAGTTCGTGCTCAGCGCAACTTGATTGGAAACAGGACTTTGCGGCTGAGCGTTGGACGGATTAACACTTGCACTTGTAGTGTTTTGATTCAAAACGAAATTCTGGGATAGCGCCTTGAACACCATCTGCAGTTCCGACTTTATTGCAGCGTTGTTCCCTTGCATTAAGGGCGAGCGCAGCACGGTCAGCAGTTCGCTCGTCTTCGGATTGGCGTAGGGCTGTGACGGCCCTGTCGCAAGTTTGAGTTGTTGTTGCGCCACAGTGTCCGGTCCAGGTGTCGTCACTGGCTTGGACGTGACGCCGGATCCGGCAGCAGGCGCGTGGTCCACGCCTGCACCGCCGGCAGGCTTGGCCGCAATATTAACCCCTGCGGCTTGTGGCTTGGGCGTTCCCGCTGACACCTCAGATCTGGGCGCATCCGCTTCGGAGCCAACAAAAGCCGCCCGCTGCGAAAAAATGGAGAACATTTGCAGCATGGTGTCCTGCATAACCGGATGCATCCCGCTCATGTGATTTGCTCCCCATTCGCGCCATCACGGCGACTTTCAATGAGCCGTCGATATTTAGGAATGCGTTTCCTGAGCGCGTCCGGTAACTCAGTCTCGAACTGCTCAAGCAGACGATCCTGCCGGGCGGCCTCATCCCAATTCGCCATGTGAACAAGGGCTTCGAGCCGATAAAAATGCATCGCCCCCCAGGCGGGACTGAGGTCGATCGCTCTGTCAAACGCAGCCAGCGCTTCGCCCCAGGCGCTGCGCTGGAGCAGACAAAGCCCGAGCCCGCCCCAATAGTCGGCCATCTTCGGGTTTACCATGCAAAGCATCTGAAAAATCTGTTCGGCGCGGTCAAGCCGCCCGGCCTCGATCCAGACAAGCGCGCGCCCATACAGCAATTCCAGAAGCTTCTCAGGCATGCCGGCTGCATGGCCAAGCGTTTCACCCGCGGCAAGTTTTGCCAGAACGTTCTCTCCGCTGAATTCCAGAGACTGCGCCGCCAGATCAACCAGATCAACGATCTCGGGCTCTTCCTCGAGGGTGGCCTGAAGGTCGAAAAATACCTGATCCTGGTCCTGAAGGATGTCGTTCATAGCCGTCATGCCGTGCTGTCGATCACTGCGAGATATTTCTGCGCGGCCCCGATAATCATTTGATTTCCTGCGCTTTCCGCCAATTCGAGTGCGCGCGTAAAATCCGCCTTGCTTTCCGCCTTCAAGCCCATCGCAAGACAGGCCTTGCCAGACAGAAAATAGCCCCGGCAATCATCAGGCATCTGAACGATCGCGGCCGATGCGGCTTGCAGGCCGAGGTCGTTTTCACCCAAAACCAATGCGCAATTCGCAAAGCCGATCTGGATTTCCGGATCGCTGGGATCGCACAGGATCATGGTGGCGTACATCCGAAGCGCTTCGGCGTAACGTTCGCGCTGCAAAAGCCCCTTCGCCACGTCAAGACCGAGCCGCAAATCCTCACGTGAAAGTCCCAGGCTTTTACGGAGCCCGCCTTCGAGAAGCTGCTGAATCTTCTCTTCTTTCCCTTGGGCCTCGTCCGTTAAGCTTTGGTCTTGCTGGTCTGTCATGTTTTCAATCGTGGTTATTGGCATTGCGTTCAATCTGCCAAACTACAATACACAAATGAGCAGAGTACGCTTGGCGTGAACGGAACTGCTGCAAGCAGCTAGCGAAACGCATCACATCCGCCATAATTGGCGTTGACGCCCTGAAAACCGTCTCACATTGGCGTTTTTCCTTATGGCCTGAAGATCAATCCTTCCCCGGTCAGCGGGTGAGCCGAAGCGCGAACCGCGCGGCTATCGCCCACAGACGACAAGGCGATCGTCCGTATACATTCATCGCTCAGATGGATCAGATCGGCGATCATCTCCGACAATCTGTGCAGCATTCCCATGTCGCAGGGACAAATGCCCCGAACGGTCACATTGTCCGAGTGAGCCTTCTCGCCCAGACAGATTGCGCCGCGATTGACCAGCAGGCTGGGCAGGCTCAAACGCAGCAGGGCGTCGGCTTCTCTTCGGCGCTGCGTCTGGTCCTCCGAAAGGCGGGCCACCGGCACCGCCGCCAGAACATGACGCCCGTCCTCGCTCGGATAAAGCTCGACGATGTACGATTTGAGCCGCAACACCGCATGACCATTATCGTCGAGCTCGGGCTCTTCAAGCCCGAGCTCCGTCCACAAGGCGGAAACCATCCGTACAAAAACATTCGTCATCATCATATTTGACCGCCGGCGCAAGTTCGGGACCGGATAGCCAATGCTCCAATTTTACTAGGCGAACCAGCGACGGTTGGCTTCAGCTTTCTGCGCGTCGTGCAGACTTGCAATGACGGCCTGGATGAAATCCTTTAGGGCTTGCGCTACCTCTTCGGTGATTCTGTCATTGCTGCTTTCCAATTCGGATGCAGCCCCTAGCTCAGCCTCGATAGCGCCGACTTCTGCCTGATCGGCCTGCATTTCTGCGTCATATGCGCCCTTGCCGGCCTG
>JAHQVI010000098.1 GCA_019634405.1 Hyphomicrobiales bacterium | reverse complement strand
GCTTGCAGCTGAACAGGCGGAAGCTGAACGTCTGGCAAGCGAAGAGGCGGAACGTCTCGCTCAGGAAGAAGCGGAGCGCAAGGCTGCTGAAGAGGAAGCTGCGCGCCTCGCCGCCGAACGTGAAGCCGCCGAAGCTGAAGCGGCCCGCATAGCCGCAGAAAAAGCCGAAGCGGAGCGGCTTGCAGCTGAACAGGCGGAAGCTGAACGTCTGGCAAGCGAAGAGGCTGAGCGCCTCGCCAAGGAAGAAGCGGAGCGCAAGGCGGCCGAGGCTGCGGAAGAAGACGCCGCCCCGGACGAGCAGGACGATGAAAGCGCGATTGCTGGCGCGGCCTCGTCAGGCACGGATGGTTCCGGCTCCGATATAACCGGCAGCAATGATTCCAACGCGTCAACAGACGCCGAATTTGCGGGATCGGACGGCGCCGACGACACGATTGCGCTGAGCGGCCTGATTGGGCAGAAGGCTTGCGATGCGCTTGGCGCAGCCGAATATTGTCCTGAACTGAATACGGCGCTTACGCAGATTACGGACAAGCCGGCACGCTTTGAAGTCCCCAACGAAATGACGTTCGGGAATACGGCGAGTATGAACCTTGCCTTCCTGAGCGGCCTTCAGGCCGGTGAGTTTCCGGACGACCTTTCCGCATTCGTCGAAGATCTGCCGGAAGACGCCAAGCTGGCTTTTGAAAAGCTCGCCAGCACGTTCAGTGTCAAGGTGACCGGGGACGCATTTGATGTTGAACCTGCAGGTTCGCAGACGCTCAATGCCGATGCCGGTAATCTTGCCGGTTTGAATTGGCAGTTGACGCCAACCAAGGATGGCGGCGATCAGACCGTCAAGATCCAGCTTTTCGCCTCTGTTCCCTCTGAAGAAGGCGGTACGTCCGAGGTTTTGATCAAGAGCTTTGAGTCCATCATCAAGGTTCACCTGAGCACATGGGACCGGATCGGGATCCTGTTCAATAAATATCTCCCCTACTTCATCATTGTCGGTGTTCTTCTGATCGCGATGATCCTGCTGCTAATCGGCAAGCGTAAGCGCAGCGGTGACGGCGGCGGTCAACCTGCATTCGCAGCAGCCGGTACCGGTGGGGATTCAGCTTCGTCTGAACCTATGCGCCATTCGGGCGGTCCCGTCATAGGCGATCTTGATCAAAGCGCCTCAGACGGCCCCGCTGGCGCCCAGAGCAACAGGTTGGGCAACGAAACGCACGCAACGGGGGCCGTGATCAGCGCGAGCGCCGCCGCGGCCGCCACGACCATTGCTGCTGTGGCCAGCGAAAGCGCGGTGGAGGAAGCAGCACAAACCGTAGAAACTGCCCATACGGAGTTCACGCAAGAAGCCGAAAGCGCGGCGGAAACCATCCAGGAGACCGTCGAGGACGCTGCCAACTATGCCGCCCAAAGCGCACAAGCGGTTGAAAACGCCGCGGCGGATGTCTACGCGTCAGCGGCTGCGGCAGCTGGTTTTGGCGCTGCGGCAAACGATGATGAGGAAGCAGAGCCCGCAACGTCAGACGCACAGCCGCAAGACGCTGTCAGCCAGGACGCCGAGCCCGAGGAAGAAGCGGCAGACGAGGCCGTCACCGACACGACATCGGACGCCATGCAACCGCCACGCGCTGCGAATGACGACGAACCGAAAAGCGGCTGAGTCAATCAAGGCGAGCGACACAAGAAACATTGAGGCCGGATTTTCCCGGCCTCTTTTATTTTTGCACGCCGCGTGCGGGCACAAGCTCATTGGAGCGCCAGATCTTCAAACGATCACGGCTGAGGCGCTGTATTGCTCTGTCGAAACATCGGTTTCGCCTGAAAGCCGGTTCCCGTTCCCCGGTCCGGCACTGTAGACCCATTGGGCTGCCGGGGGGCGAGGACGCCCGCACCCTCAGCTCTCCCGATTGATTGCCGCGACATTCAGAGGCAGACGGCTGGTCTCCTTGACCGTCCGCACCACAATACGTGACTGCGTATCGGCAACGACCGCTTCCGCCAGAAGCCTCTCGCGCAGAAACTTGTCAAAGCTGCGCACATCTTCCGTCACGACCTTGATCAGAAAGTCCGAAGCGCCCGTCATCAGCTCGCAAAGCACGACTTCCGGCCAGTGCTGCACATCCGCCTCAAATTGCTCCAGATCATCGCGGCTGGACCGGGCAAGCTTCACATAGACATAGACGACGAATTGCAGCCCCAGCTTTTCGCGATCGAGCTGGGCCGACTGGCGGCGGATCACCCCGATTTCCTGCAAACGCTTAACGCGCCGCCAGCATGGCGAGGCGCTGAGACCAACGCGATCCGCAAGCTCTGCCATGGACAACGTGTTGTCCTGCTGAAGTTGATCCAGAATACGGATATCTATTTTGTCAATTTTTTCCAATTTTAACGCCTATCGAGCACGATTCATGCGGATATCACAACAACTCAACATTAATAGGCAAATCATTTCAATAAAAACAGACTATCATTGCAATAGTTGGCACAAACATTTTTGCCGAGATTGTCATGACCGCGCTTCGTATTTCCCTCGATGACAAATACACGTCTGAAGAAGGTACTTTCCTTCTGACCGGCACACAGGCTCTTGTCCGTCTTCCCCTCGACCAAATTCGCGCTGATCGCCGCGCAGGGCATAACACCGGCGGTTTCATTTCCGGTTATCGCGGCTCCCCGCTTGGAGGCTATGATCAACAGCTTACCCGCGCAAAGCGTTTTCTTGACGAGCACAATATTCATTTCCAGCCGGGCGTGAACGAAGACCTCGCCGCAACCGCGGTGTGGGGCAGCCAGCAATTTCACTTGCGTCCCGGCGCGCATGTCGATGGCGCGTTTGGAATCTGGTATGGCAAGACGCCTGGCGTCGACCGATCCGGCGATGCGTTCAAGCATGCGAACATGGCCGGAACCGCTCCGCTTGGCGGCGTTGTCGCTATCTCGGGGGACGACCCGCAGGCCAAATCCTCGACGCTGGCCTGCCAGAGCGAATTCGCCTTCATGAGCGCTGAAATTCCCGTTCTTGCCCCGTCCAGCGTGCAGGATCTTCTCGATCTCGGGCTTCATGCGATCGCGCTTTCGCGTTTCAGCGGAAGCTGGGTCGGAGTCGCCGCCACCTCCGATGTCGTCGATGGCTCGGCCACTATCAATATCGACCCGGCGCGCATGAAAATCCTGCTTCCGGAAGACAATGGTGAAGCGCGGCATACCTCCGCGCGCTTGCTCAGCCTTGCAGGACGACATGAGACGGAACATCAGCTTCGCCTGGTGCGCCTGCCCCTGGTTCGCGCATATGCGCGGCTCAACCGCATAAACCGCGTGATGATTGACAGCGGGAAGCCTTGCCTTGGCGTCGCGGTCAACGGCAAGAACTGGCAGGCCATGCTCGACGCGCTGCGTCTGCTCGGCATTGACGATGCGGAAGCCGACCGGCTCGGATTGCGCATCATGAAAGTCGCGATGCCCTGGCCGCTGGACATGACCAATATGCGGGAGTTCGCCGATGGTCTCGAACGCATTCTTGTAATTGAAGCCAAACGCACGCTGATCGAGACGCAGATCTGCGAGGCTCTCTACAATATCCCCGATGGCAACCGGCCCTTCATTTACGGCAAGACAGACGAACATGACGAGACCTTGCTGCCGGTCACCGGCGACATGCACGCAGAGAACATTGCCCCCGCCCTTTACCGGATGCTCCCCAAAGAACTGCGTAATGAACGCATGGCCGCAGCTATCCACGAGCTGGAAGAGCGCGCCGCCAAAGGCGAAACGCTTGCGACGCCCAGTCCGCGTACGCCCTATTTCTGCTCAGGCTGCCCGCATAATTCCTCAACCGTCGTGCCGGAAGGTAGCATCGCGCTTGCAGGCATCGGCTGTCATGTCATGGCGCAGTCCATGCACGGCCATTCAGCGGAAGCGTCGACACATATGGGCGCAGAAGGCGTAACATGGATCGGACAGGCTCCGTTTACGCAGAACAGCCATATCTTCGTCAACCTTGGCGATGGCACCTATTATCATTCCGGCATTCTTGCCATTCGCGCCGCCGTTGCCGCAGGCGTCAACATTACCTACAAGATCCTCTATAATGACGCGGTCGCCATGACCGGCGGGCAGCCCGTCGACGGACCAATTTCTGTCGCCGATATTGCCCGTCAGATTGCGGCCGAAGGCGTCGGCCGCATCGAGGTTGTCGCCGAAGAACCGGAGCGCCACAGCCCCCATACACTTCCCCCGGGGGCCGCCATTCACAGCCGCGAAGAGCTTGACCGGGTCCAGCGCGACCTGCGCAAAGTGGAAGGCGTGTCTGTGCTGATTTATGACCAGACCTGTGCTGCGGAAAAGCGCCGCCGCCGCAAACGCGGTGAGTACGCCATCCCGCGCAAACGCCTGTTTATCAATGATCGTGTTTGCGAGGGTTGCGGCGATTGCTCCGTGCAGTCGAATTGCATTTCAGTCGAGCCGCTGGAAACCGGCTATGGGGTCAAGCGCCGGATCAATCAGTCCACATGCAATATGGACTTCTCCTGCGCGAAGGGCTTCTGCCCCTCTTTCGTCGAGGTCGAAGACGCCGCGCTGCCTGCGCCGGCAACGCCCCGGCAAACGCTGATTGCCGCCGCCAGCGATCTTCCCGTCCCGGCAACCGAACTGGCGGCGGATGAATTCAAGATCCTGTTCGCCGGGGTTGGCGGCATGGGGGTGACCACCGTTTCCGCCATTCTCGCAATGGCTACGCATCTTGACGGCAAGCAAGCCGCAGCGCTGGACATTACCGGCCTTGCGCAGAAGGGCGGCGCGGTTCTGTCGCATCTCTCCATCGCCCCGGCTGGCGCGCCCGAGCCGCTCGCCAAGATTGCGCCTGGCCGCGCGGACACGCTGATAGCGGGCGATCTTATTGTTGCGGCCGGCGGCGACAGCCTCGCCATGTGCAATCCCGAACGCACGCGGGCCATCAGCGATTTCGATTTTGCGCCGACGGCCGAATTCGTCATGCATGGCACGCAGAATTTCCGCCTCAGCGCACCGGAGCTGCGGTTGCGCAAATCGGTCAATGAACTCTCCTCCCATCACACCGGCCGCATTGCCCAAAAGCTCATCGGCGACCAGCTCTATTCCAACATGATCCTTACCGGCATCGCGTTTCAACAAGGAGCAATTCCGATTTCGCTTACGGCGATCGAGCAGGCTATCCGCCTGAACGGCGTTGCCGTGGAGGCCAATCTCGCCGCCTTCCACACGGGACGACTGGCTTTCGGCAAGCCCGAAGCCCTGCCCCGCGATCCTGATGACACCGACCATCCGGACGAGACGCTTGAGCAGCTTGTCGCGCGCCTGGCGACCGAGTTGACAGCCTATGCCGATGACGCCTATGCGGAGCGTTTCCGCCATCTCGTTGCGCGCAGCCAGGAGGCGGAAGAGCAACTGACGTCCGGTCAGCAGAGCGATGGCGGCTTGCCATTCACGCATGCTGTCGCGGAGAACTTCTACAAGCTTATGGCTTACAAGGATGAGTATGAAGTCGCCCGCCTTTATACCGACGCCGGTTTCAGGAAAAAGCTCGCCAGCGCCTTTGGCGGCTACAGGAAGATCCGCATCCAGCTTGCGCCGCCCATGATCTCCCAGATCGATCCCGCGACCGGACGGCCTAAAAAACGTAGCTTCGGACCATGGATCTTTCATGCCTTCGGCGTTCTCGCCCGCATGAAAGGCTTGCGCGGCACGCGCTTCGATCCTTTCGGCTGGACCGAGGAACGCAAAATGGAACGCAGGCTGATTGATGACTATGAGAGCCTGATCAGCCGCGTCCTCGCCTCGTTAAACGCTGATTGCATGAAACAGGCCCTGGCCCTTGCCCGCCTGCCCGCCGACATTCGCGGCTATGGTCCGGTCAAGCTGGCCAGCATCAAGGAAGCCGATCTGCGCCGCGTCGCCATGCTCGACGCATTCGAAAAGGCGTCGCACAGTCCCGGCCAACACGACCTCCCGATGATCGCGGCGGAGTAATCGGACTATCGGTTTGCCGCGGTCAGTGCGAGGCCGAAACCGATGAACATCGAACCAAGACCGCGCTGCACCGCTTTCCGCCGCCATGCAGACGACAGCAGCACTCGGATCCGGCCACCTGCCTGCGCCAGCAGCAGATGAATGATGAAGCATGTTATTGCGTAGCTTACAGACATGACCGTCACCTGCGGCAGGATAGCCTGTGTGTGGTCAACAAATGGCGGTATCAATGCGGCCAGCAGGATAATGGCTTTCGGGTTTGTGATTGAGACCAGAAACCCCTGCTGGAGCAACCAATGGGGATTGAACCGGCCCTGATCCGTGTCCGCCAGCGACAAGCTCTTGCCATCTCGCCATAATTTAACGCCGAGATAAACCAGATAGGCCGCACCCAGAACTTTCAGAATGGTAAAAGCCAGCGCTGATATAGCCAAGATTGCCGCGAGGCCGAAGGCGACTGCGAAACCGAGCAGAAGCAGCCCAAGCGAATTTCCGATCGCTGAATAGAGCGTTGCTTTCGGCCCGTAACGCAGCGAATTGGATAAGGCCAGCAGCATTCCCGGCCCGGGACTGAGAGCGGGCAGCAACGAAACCGTCAGAAAGATCAGATAATGTTCGAAAGCCATGAGCTTTGTCCTCCGGCGCGGAGTTTAATTCCGGTCGGCGAACAATGCTCTGCATTTACAGCATGGCTCTCATGCAAAAAAGCCTGTGTCAATCTAACGGGGATATCGCTCAGCGAACGACAAGAACCGGCATTTCGCTATGCGTAATGACTTCGTTGGCCTGGCTGCCAAGCACCATACGGCTAAAGCCGCGGCGTCCATGCGATCCCATCACGATCAGATCGCAGCCCTTGCTCTTTGCCGCCTCAAGAAGGCCTTCGGCCGGATGGCGGTCCTTCATATGATACATTTCGGCCGTGACGCCTGCATTGCTTGCAACCGCTTCCGCCCGGCTTAAAATCGCCCTGGCGTTGGCATTGGCGGTTTCTTCGTATTTTTCTACGGGGAGCACCATAGCAACCTCACCGATAATGACCGCGTCCCACGGCTCGGTCGTCGTTGCGACTGTTACTTTCGCGCCAAGCGGCTTGGCCAGGGCAAGCCCCTGCTCCAGAGCCTTTTCGCTGAGTTCAGACCCATCGGTTGCTATCAGAATATGCTTGTACATTGGCTGCTCCTGGTGATGAACGGAGCATCCGCGCTGACGTGCAGGCTCCAATCCATGTTCCCTGAGAGCATTTAAGCCATTATTCGCAAATGCCGCTTTGAGGCATATCAAATGGGTCAGCCATTGTGGAAAGGCAGATGGCTGACGCCGAACAAGGGCGTATCGGTGCGTGTGATGAGGCCGGTATAAACGCCCGCCATACGCTCTGTCATCGGGCCCTTGCTCTC
Source organism: Hyphomicrobiales bacterium (assembly GCA_019634405.1). GTDB lineage: Bacteria > Pseudomonadota > Alphaproteobacteria > Rhizobiales > Rhodomicrobiaceae > JAHQVI01. The sequence goes on along the minus strand of JAHQVI010000098.1, from coordinate 4,361 downwards.
GAAATGCGTCCGGAACTCTTCGCCGCCGCCCGTGGCCAGCCAGCCATTGACAACGCTCCCGCACAGATAAGCGCCGCCCCACGCTGCTGCCGCGAGAACGATATCGCCGGAAACCCGGCCCAGTATGATCGCGAATAGATCGGCAAGCCGGCGCGCGGCGGGGTCATGCGCGGCCTGAGCGAAAATCTCCGCGCAGGCGACTTCATCTGGATCGGGTTCGCCCAGCTTACGGCATAAATGGGTATAAAAGCCCGGCAGACCCCGCCCTGAAAGATAATCCTCAACCGTGTCGTCACCGGCAAACAGCGCAAGCTCTTCCTCGCTTCTTGCGCCAAGCGTCATGTGGCCCGGCTCGCCGGGATTGGCGATCCAGCCATGCGGCGTGTAAATCGCCGTCGCGCCGCCAAAGCCGGTGCCGACATTAACGGCCGCCATGGTTTTCCGCTGCGCCGGATTGCGCGCAACCGAGCCGATGGTCTGGAGATCATCGTCTTCAAGATGGGGCAAGGCCAAAGCGACCGCTTCCAGATCGTTGACCAATCCAGCCTTCGCGCCGGGCGCAAACATGGTTTCGATCCGGCCTGTCTCGATATGCCAGGGCGAGTTGGTGACATGGACGCAGTCGCCGTCAATCGGCCCGGCAACGCCAATGATGACCGAACGGCACCCCTTGCGGCTGCCTGTCTCGCCGAGATAAACGTCCAGAGCATCGTAAAAGGTTGGATAGTCCTGCACCTGATAGGCGCGCAACTCGGCCAGCACACCATAGTTGGGGCTCAAGGCAAAACGGGCGTTCGAGCCCCCGACATCGGCGACGATGCGGCGCGCGGTCATGCAAGAACCTCCTCGGCGTTCAGGGTCAACGCATTCAGAAACGATTCGCGCCAATGTGTCGCGTCGTTCTTTCTGACGCGTTCATAAAGCGCTTTATGGCGCTCACGCCTCTCCTGAATCGGCATGCTCAGCCCCTGCTCCATGGCATGGGCAATATCGTCAATATCGTATGGATTGACGATCAGGGCTTCCTCCAGATCCTCCGCTGCGCCGGCGAAACGCGACAGGATCAGGACGCCGGGATTATCGGCGTCCTGCGCGGCGACATATTCCTTGGCCACCAGATTCATACCATCGCGCAAAGGCGTCACCAGCCCCACTTCCGACCCGCGGAACAACGCCGCCAGCTTGTCGCGCGATACGTTCCGGTGGATGTAGCGCACCGGCGTCCAGTCGAAACTGCCATATTCGCCATTGATCGAACCGGAGAGTTGCTCCAGTTCCTCTCTGATGTCGTAATAGGCGACGATGGCTTCCCGCGTCGGCGGCGCGATCTGCATCAGCGTCACCTTGTTCTGCTTGTCGGGATAAAGCTCCAAGAGACGCCGGAACGCCTTCATGCGCTCCGGCAATCCCTTCGAATAGTCGAGCCGGTCGACGCCGACAACATGCGCGCGGGCGAGATTGCGCCGGTTCAGGCGCTGGATGATGTCGCTGGCCTCCGGCGTGGTCGCCATGTCTGCAAAGCTTTCCACATCAATGCCGATGGGGAAAGCGCGGGCAATGGTTTCGCGCCCGAACGCCCGAACCCGGTCGCCGGGCAGGATCTCGCCGCCAATATGCTCGCTGATAAAACTCTGGAAATTAACGACGTCCGTATGGGTCTGAAAACCGATCACATCATAGGAGAACAGCGATTTGACGAGCCATTGGTGAACCGGCACGGCGAGCAGAACGCCCGGTGATGGAAATGGGATGTGAAGAAAAAAGCCGATCCGCTGCGTCACGCCGCGCGCGCGCAACTCGGCCGCCAGCGAAAAAAGGTGATAATCCTGCACCCAGACGATGTCGTCGGGCTTGAGAAGACTCGCCACCGCATCGGCCATTTTCGCGTTCACGCGCTTATAGCCGTCGAAATAGTTCGTCTCGAAATTAACCAGATCCAGCCGGTAATGACAGGCAGGCCAGAGCACCTGATTGGCGAAACCGAGATAGTAGGCCTTGTAGTCTTTCTCCGTCAGCGGCATCGTCGCAATGGTGACCGAACCATGCTTGCTATGGGAGACCTCATAAGATTCATCGTCCGTCGTCGTGCCGTCCCATCCGAACCAGAGGCCGCCGGAATCGCGCAGCGCATCGCCCAGCGCAACAGCCAGCCCGCCCGCCTGATTGGATTTCTCAAGATAAGCGACACGATTGGAGACAATGACGATCCTGCTCATACAACTCCTTCCCAGGGGCGTGACAAGCGCACAGCCCCGTTGATGATTCCGACCATCGAATATGTCTGCGGGAAATTCCCCCACGCCTCGCCGGTTGAAGCGTCGGTATCTTCAGACATCAGACCGAGATGATTGGTCGTGGCAAGCAGTGCTTCAAAGATTTCCCGCGCTTTTTCCCTCTGTCCTGTGCGTGAGAGCGCATCGACGCGCCAGAATGCACAGACGTTGAATGCCGTCTTCGGCATGCCGAAATCGTCCGCCGCCTCATAGCGCATCATGTGAGGTCCGCGCCCCAGAACCTCCTCGAACAGCTTCAGCGTCGAGAGAAAGCGCGGGTCCATCGGATCAATGAAACCAACCTCGATCATGAGCAGCACACTGGCGTCGAGATGTTCGCCCTCAAAGCTTTCGACGAAGGCCTGACGCTTGTCCGACCATGCGCGCTTCAGAATCGTATCCTTGATCTGTCTTGCGCGCTCGCCCCACAATTTCGCCCTGTCGTGCAAGCTCAGGTGAGCCGCGATCCGGTAAAGCCGGTCGCAAGCGGCCCAGCACATCACGCTCGACGATGTATGAATGCGCGCACGATGGCGCAGTTCCCAGATCCCGGCGTCCGGCCGGTCATGGAGCTCGAAAGCGCGTTCCCCGGCAAATTCCAGCTGGAGGAAATCATCGATGCCAGGAGGCGCCATGAGACGCTTGTCGAAGAAGGCCTGCGATGCGCCGAGGACAAGATTGCCGTAAGTATCGTGCTGGAAATGTTCGAACGCCTGGTTACCGACACGGACCGGCGACGTATTGCGGTACCCTGGCAGATGATCCAGAATATTCTCCGTCAGCTCGCTCTCGCAGCCAACGCCATAAACGGGTTGCACATGACCGTCGCGCGCCGTGGCGAGGACATTCATGATCCAGCGCAGATAATTTTCCATCGTCGAAACGGCGGCGAGACTGTTCAGGGCACGCACCACGAATAGCGCATCCCTGATCCAGCAGTAGCGATAATCCCAGTTGCGCTCGGTGTCCGGCGCTTCGGGCACGCTCGTGGTCATGGCGGCGACGATTGCGCCGGTCGGCTCGTAGCTGCAAAGCTTCAGCGTGATGGAGGCGCGGATAACCTCATCCTGCCATTCAGGCGGCAGGGCAAGCCGGTTCGCCCAAGTCTTCCAGTACTGGCGCGTCCGCTTCTCGAAATTTTCGGCGGTTTCCGTCGCGCCGTCCGCCAGAGTTTCATCGGGACCGAGAACCAGATTAACCGGTTCGGCAAGGTTAAACATGGCTTCTTCAATAACATAATCAATAGGAGCGTCAGTCGTCAGACGAATTGTATTATTAGGCCCGCTATAGCGGATATGATTTGATCCAAATGTAATACTGGGTTTGATCTTACCATATTCAAAACGTGGTTTCACACCTATTCGGATCCGCGGACGCCCACCGGCCGGAATAAGACGGCGGATCATCATTTGCGGCCTGAACGAACGATCACGCCAATAGAAGCGCGGCGCGAAATCGATGATGTCGACGGAGCCGCTTTCGCCGTGCAGCGTGGTCTTCAAGAGCGCGGTATTCGAAATATAACTCTGTTCGGTGGAAACAAGGTCATCCATCTCGATCGAGAACACCCCTTCGCCCGGAGCCTCTTTCGGGCTGCCAAGCAACGCATGAAAAACGGGGTCCTTGTCGAAACGCGGAAGGCAGGACCAGACGATGTTCGCCTTGCGGTCGATAAGAGCGGAAATTGCACAATTGCCTATGAGGCCAAGATCAAGACTTTGCATTATCGGCTTATCCTGAATTTCTAAGTATATGATTGAACCAGTCGAGCAGGCCGTCGCGATCATCGACGCGGAAGATTGCGCCCGTTTCGCCCTGCCCTACCTTGATTGACAGCCCGCCGAGCCGGTTGACCGCGGCAAAACCATCCTCATCCGTGACATCGTCGCCGGCAAAGACCGGGGTCCGCCCCTTAAAAGGGTCTTCCTGCATGAAACTCTCAATGGCCCGGCCTTTATCCGTCGGATATCCCACGGCCTCGATCACCATCTTGCCAAGACGGGTAGTGATCGAGGGAAATAATCCCGCCGCCTTTTGCATTGCGGCGATACATAGATTTTTCAGATCCGGCCGCTGTCGGTAGTGCAG
>JAHQVI010000097.1 GCA_019634405.1 Hyphomicrobiales bacterium | reverse complement strand
TATCTCATGAACCTCGACATGATCATTGTCGCGCATATTCATCAGATGCGCTGCCAGCTTTAAGCCGCCGCTACGTTGAGAGCCTTTCAGGATCATCGGCTGTCATCCGAAGGATAACCAAGCGCTTTCATCAGTTCCGCCCTGATCGCAATCACGGCAGCACAGGTTGCCATCAGTTCTTCTTCAACTTCAGGAGACAACGGCAACGCGCCCATATTGGCGGCTTTGGCGAGTTGGTTGAGATTGCTGGCAAAGCGTGAGGCACCGAGCTTGGCAAGCACTTCGGCAAGTGCCTTGTGATCTTTGACGGGCGTCTTGGTGCACGTCTGATTTTTAATTCCGGGACCGTTCCTGCTGAACAAGCAAGCGCGGATATAGCCGCCGAGCGACATGCCTGCCGCTTTATCCTCAAGCTGGCGGCGCTCATCGGGCGTCAGCCGCAACGATAACGGCGGCGGTCTTTTGGTCTTTGAATTCGTCATGGGTTCAATAAAAAAAGCCGAGCGCAGGCCGCTCCCATGTCAGGAAGCGGGCGCATCGGCTCAATTGTGGTTGAAAGAAATTTGCTGTGTGGGCGAAAACCGGGGTTAGCCTTCGCATCGCGGCAATTATGAAAGATTATCTAATTGCAGGGTCAAATAATTCCGTTAGCGGATTGTCTTGCAATATCCTATTCCAATCGGCTAATGTCTCGAAAAGTTGGTTCGAGGTTACTCCTTCGGACTGCACCATATTTTATCTATTTGATTTTACTAATTTTTTCTTATCATGCTCAAACAGAAATTTTCTATTTCTCATTTAACTCTATATAAATAAATAGAAAATTGAGTTCGAGTCTCATAACCTGAATTGACTTTGTTATATTACTTCGTCTGCTTCACAATAATGAACTGACAAATTTAAATGTAGATTAGAGAAGGCTTTTGACCCTTTTCCGAAGTTTATTTCTTCAATTTCTGATTAATGCGATTCATTGCCAGATCCAAAACAGACAATATATCTTTGTGTTTTGTATCCTTATGACTATTAAACTCAGCAAGTCGATGCACCTTCCATCGATTTCGAAACAGGTCATCAATCGCAAAGCGCACTTCTTGTAGAGCAGGCCTTCTATGGATATACTTCCCACCACTTTTAATAGAAGCTGCCTTCAAAGCACAAAAAAGGCTATAAGAGGTCTTTCCATTGCACGACCTATCACCATTTTTACTCCAATATAGCGATTCAGTGATTAATAACTTTGCTTCTTGGACTATGGACAAATCAGTTTGAGAAACTGATATTGAGCGTTTTTCATATGCAGGTTTTCCTAAAATAATTCCATTTTCAGTTTGCGTAAAAATTACAAAATCATTTTTGATTAAGAAATAAAATATAAGAATAGACACAATAAAAACCGTAAGCCAATGACCTTTTTTGATAATTGATTTCATATTTTCAAAACTTTTTCTAATAGTTAAAAGATAATATGTAGGGTGTAATCTATTTGTCTATAATTTTGCACTTTCTGACGGTTTCAATATCTACATCATATTTTTTTCAATTGTATAACTTCCTATCAAGGTAATTTTTAGGAAAGTTACAGATAGCAAAGGTGCTGCAAAACTAAGGTTTTGCTATACAGAATTTTTAAGGTGATCCAAGATAGACTTCAATGTAGTTGGCTTGAACGCTAATGGGTTGATTGGTCAAGACGTCCACAGTTCAATGTGCCGCCACGGTTCTGGCACAGATAGTTTTCCCTCATGAGGTGCTTCTGCATCGCATAGTTGGGTGGACTGCCATGCTCCATGCCATACTTTCGGTAATGGGTATGGTGTTACGAGTTTGCCTTCCGGTGTAAACCCAAAGCAACTGTAATAAGCAGGGTTGCCGAGAACAAATACATAACCAATTTTAGCGTTTTCCAGATGCGTAAACCCCGCCTGAACCAACGCGCTTCCGATAGCCTGTTAATGTTGAGTTGGCGTGACTGAGAGCAGAGCTAAAAGTGCGACCTTATCTTTCCCCTCCTCAACATGGCAAAGCGTAAAACTGATATGCCCTACGATTACGTTTTCATGTATCCCAACGTGCGATATTGCGTTCGAACTATGTATCTCAGGGCGCACCAAGGTCTTACGCGGCGAAGCGGTAGCACAAACAGGAACCTGGCGCTGTTCTCTAACCTGGCATTGGTTTGAGATCGCTTCTTCGCGCAGAGCCATTTGTTTTTCCGGCTGTCGATAATCACGAACATCCTGATTGTTTATCGTTCGGCAAACGGGACCAGGATCCAGCCTTTCGCCAGCGCGGAAAGCGGGAACCTGGCGTGATCGGAGCGGTTCACGTCAGCGGCGTACAGCCGATATGGAGCACGGTATCGGCTTAAGAATCCCTGCTGTGCAGCCACCAGAAAATGCCGTCCAAACCCCGCAAATTGGTCCGCATGCAAAACGTCCCGCAGCTTGTCGGAAAGCAACGCTTATCGGGCCCCGCCTAACCTTCGAGTTCGCTGAGCTGCTTTGACAGATCCTGCTGAACGCTGGCGCGCGGCTTAGACATCCAGGCCAGAAGCACATAGATCGCCGGGACGAGAAACAGCGTAAACGCTGCTGAAATCCCAAGGCCGCCAAAGATAACCCAGCCGATGGATTCGCGTGCTGCTTCGCCGGGCCCTTCCGCGTAGATCAGCGGCAGCCCGGCAATGATTGTCGACGCCATCGTCATTACAATCGGACGCAGACGCACGATTGCGGCTTCGCGCGCCGCCTCCATCACGGTTGCGCCGCGGTCGCGAAGCTGGTCGGCAAACTCGACCATCAGAATGCCGTTCTTGGCCATGATCCCGATCAGGACAAGTATGCCGATCTGGCTGAAGATGTTGACCGTCACGCCGGAGAGCAGCAAGGCAAGAATCGCGGCGGCGATTCCGAATGGCACCGTCACCATCACGACAAGGGCGCTGGTCAGGCTTTCGAACTGAGCCACCAGCACCAGAAGGGCCACAAGGATCGCGATCGCAAAGGTGATCAGGATTTCGCGTTCGGCTTCCTCAAGACTTGCCGCATCGCTCAGGAACAGGAGATTGACGCCCAGAGGCAGCTCCTTGGCCGCCAGTTTCCTTACGGCTTCGACCGCTGCACGCAGGGGCACACCGCTTGCGAGGCTGGCGTCGATCCGGATGGCGCGGCGCTGCTCATAGCGGTCCAATTCAGCGGAGACTGCTCGTTGCTCGAAGGTTACCATCTGAATGAGCGGTATCAGCTTGCCATTACGGGAGCGTACATAAAGATTGGCAAGGTCGGTCGGTGAGGTGACGACGCCTGCGATCGATTCGACATAGACCGGCACGGCTTCGTCATCGACGGTCAGTTCTGTCGCCTTCTGGCCATCCACCAGAACGCTGATCGTCGAGGCAAGATCCTCAATATCGACGTCGAGATTGGCTGCCCGCTCTCGATCGATATTGATCGAAATCTCCGGCTGTGTAGCGCTGAAATCAAGGCGTGTATTGGTAATCTGCGGAACATCGCGTTCGATCGTCTGGATAAAGCGGTCGCTCGCCTCCAATATTTCAGGATAGTTGCTGCCGGTCAGCACGAAGCTGAACGAGGCGCCACTATTGCGGATATTGAAACCGCCGCCACCGAAAACGCGGCCGACAGCGCCTGGAATCTGCGAGATCGGCCGCTTCAGCTCATCAATGATCTCCTGTTCGGACATGGTGCGCTCGCCCCACGGTTTCAGCGGTGCGCTGATCAGGCCACGATTGACGTCACGCCATCCGGTCACGGAGTAAATCCGTTCAATCTGGCCGCTCTCGACATAGGGCTGGATCAGCGCCTCGACCTTTTCCATCTGCTGATCCATATGGTCGAGATTGATCCCGTCGGGACCGCTCAGAAAGACGCGCACGACGCCGCGATCTTCGCGCGGCATAAGTTCCTGCCCAAGAAACGCATAGAGCGTGAGTGAAAACAGACCCAGAGCGCAGGCAATCGCAACCATGACAAGCGGCGCGGCCAGAATAATATCGAGGATCCGCGTATAGAGGCGAACTAGCCAATTGCCGAGACGATCAATCCCGAGCAGGCGCGCACCGTCTTCCTTGCTTGCAAGCGTCAGCTTGGAGGCGATCATCGGGCATAGCGTCAGCGCAACGAAAGAGGAGATCCCGACCGTTGCCGCCAGCATGAAACCGAATTCGCGGAAGAGCCGGCCCACCTGGCTCGGCAGGAATGATATCGGCACGAACACCGCAACCAGCGTTGCAGTGGTGGCCAGCACGGCGAAGAAGACCTGCCGCGTCCCGATAACGGCGGCGGCTTTCGGCTTCAGGCCCAACGCCTGATTGCGCTGGATATTTTCGAGGACGACAATCGCATCATCGACGACAAGGCCGGTCGCAAGAACCAACGCCAGCAGGGTGATGAGATTGACCGAAAAACCGAACAGCCAGATCAGCGCGACTGCGCCTATCAACGCGACCGGGATGGACACGGCCGGCACCAGGGTCGGACCCAGCCGCCCGATGAAAAGCCAGATCGTACAGATCACGATGATCGTGGCGAGGCCAAGGGATTTGACCACTTCCCAGATCGCGCCCCTGATATATTCCGCGTCATCGACAATCACATTGATCGAGATGTCGCGCAAACGCTCGTTGAGCGCGGCCACCTGATCGTGCACGCCATCGGAAATGGCGACAGTATTCGCTTTCGCCTGACGTACGATCCCGAGGCTGAGGATCTCGCCGCCATCAATGCGAACGCGAGAATTCTCGTCATTCGGCCCGAAATAGACATCGGCCACATCGCCAAGCCGTACATTCTCCTTGAGTTGGAGCGCGCGAATGCGTTCCGGATCGGTCACGGACGCATTGGCTCGCAGCAGGATTTCCTGATTGCCTGACACAAAGCTGCCGGCGGGAACGTCGTAACGCGCATTGCCGACGAGTGTCGAAATATCCCGGATCGACAGCCCGAGACTCGCCAGCCGGTTCGGATCGACGACGACGCGCAGAATTCTCTCCCGTTCGCCGTCAACATCGACATCGGCGACGCCATCAACGGAAGTAAGCTGCGGGATGACGACATTTTCGACGATGCGCGTCATTTCCTCGATCTTCAGCGTACGGCTTGAAACCGACAGCTCCATTACCGCGCCAGCATCGGCGTCGGCCTTTACGACCCGCACCTCTTCAACGCCATCGGGAAGCGTGCGTTCCGCGCGCGCCACGGCTTCGCGCACATCATTGGCTGCATCGATCAGATTGGCGGCGGGGCTGAATTCAATTCGTACGCGCGCATTGTTCTCCTCGCTGGCCGAGCGAACGGCCTTGACACCGTTTACGCGTGCGACAGCCCGTTCGATCACGCTGGTCACTTCGGCGTCGAGCGTTTCAGGAGATGCGCCGGGATAGGTGACGGCGACGCTCACCACGGGGCGGTCGATATCGGGCAGTTCACGGATCTCGACGCCCATCAGCGCGGCGCCGCCCGCAATGATGATCAGGAGATTGACGACCGTGATCAGATAGGGGCGCATGACGCTCAGCGCCGGAAGGTCCAGGCCGGTGGTACTCTTCATAATCCTGCGCTCCCGGCTGCTTCAGTCCGCGGTTCGTCATAGGTCACGCTCCGCCCCGGTCGCAGGCGCTGGGTTCCCTCCACAGCAATCAGGTCGCCTTTCTGCAATTCGCCGGCGACCAGCACACGCCCTTCGCCGCGTTTGACGACCTCGATCCGGACTTTCTGGGCGGTCTCGTCGGTGATGCGCCAGACATAAGCGCCTTCACGCTCCCATCGCAGCGCAAGCTCGTCGATCGAGGCATAGACATCGCCCTCAAGCCGAACCGTCACCACGAAGGACATGCCTGCGCGCAGCAGATCATCCTGATTTGGCAGCTCCGCGCGGATGCGGACGGAGCGTGTGGTCGCGTCAAGCCGGCTGTCGATCGATGCGATCCGTCCCGTGAAGACCTGATTGCGAAATCCGGTATTTGCCGCCTCAACCTCCAGCCCGCGCTTGACGCGGCCGAGGAAAAGCTCGGCGACATCGAACTCGACCACGATCGCGCTACGATCATCGAGCGTCACAAGCGGAGTGGACGGGCTCACAAGGTCGCCGGTTTCAATGCTGGGAATGCCAAGGACGCCGGAAAATGGCGCAAGGATGATCCGCTCGGCCAGCGTCTGTTTCGCCTGTTCGAGTTCAAGACGCGCCGTTTCCAGCGCGGTTTGGGCGGTATCGACCGTGACCTGGGAAATCGCCTCGCGATCGAGAAGCGACGTGCTGCGGTTAAGATTGCGTTCGGCCTCCAGGAACCTGGCTTCGGCAAGGCCGACAGCGATCCTTTCCTTGCGGTCGTCGAGCTTGATCAGTTCCTGTCCCTGTTCGACATGCTGACCTGCTGTCAGATCCATCGAGGCGACAAGGCCGGACAGTTTCGGGTAGAGCGTGACCGACTGACGGGCGCGGCCTGTACCGATCGCGCGAATGATATCGACGGCCTGCGCGGTCCGGGTCTGTTCGACGATTACGGGAACGCTATCGGCTCCACCGCCGCTACCTCGCCGGCCACTGCGCCGTCCGGCGCGTTCCGATGGCTCTTCGGCCGATATGCCAGCCATGGACATCAGATAATCGCGTTGCAGCCATACGCCATATCCAATTGCACCAAGCAGTGCGACAATCGCGAATTGTTTCCAGAGCGCAAGCTGTTTGTTCATGCCTTGCCTTAAGCTAAATATACGAGACGGATGAAGCGGCCTGTGACGTCGTCATTTCGGTGAAACCGTCAAGTCAGGACCCCTTGCTTCAATACAAAGGCGCGGCACCTTTAGAATGAAGCTTATTTCGTTTTTGCGCCAGAACTTTATCCGGCCGCCGAATTTGCCTATAATTACGAGTGTTAAGCTCCACAAGATTACTGGAGGCTGAACACAATGATCCAATTACCCGATTCAATTCGTATGGGCCGCAAGGACGACGCCTCATCCCTGGCCAGGCTGGTCAACTATGCCGGTGAAGGGATACCACTCTATTTATGGGAGAAAATGGCCGAAAACGGGGAAAGTGGCTGGGATATCGGAATCATGCGCGCCGAACGCGATCATGGCGCTTTTTCCTATCGTAACGCCTTTATCGCGGATGTGGACGGCGCATGCGCAGGTTGTCTGATCGGATATAATCAGCCTGAAGTTGCCGAGCCCATCGATACCGCCGCCATGCCCCCTATGTTCGTGCCGCTGCAGGAGCTGGAAAATCTTGCGCCTGACAGCTGGTATGTGAACGTTCTTGCGGTTTTTCCGGAACATCGCCGGCGCGGCATTGGCCGTCAACTATTGGAAACGGCCGAAAAGATAGGAGCGGACGAAGGCAAAAGCGGCTTGAGCGTCATTGTCTCCGACGTCAACCACGGTGCAAGGAGGCTTTATGAAAGCTGCGGCTACCGCGAAATCGCATCGCGTCCGATGGTCAAGGAAAGCTGGGTCAATGACGGCGAGAACTGGCTGCTGCTTACCAGGGCGTATGGCGGTACGGGCGGTTGAGCGTCACGGGCGATACGCCACGAAAGTTGAATCCGGTTTCAAAACACTTGCGGGCGGCGCTCAAACAAGGCTAGCGTTGGAAAAACGCGCAGATTCAGGGATGTGGAATGGATTCACGCGATGCGCCGCCATCGTCAGCCAGCCCGGAACAGGCTTATCTCAGCGTCCGGCGTATTAAGAAGAAATTCGGTGATCTCGCCGTGCTGAACGGCGTGTCGCTTGAAGCGCCCGAACATGAGGTCGTATCGCTGATTGGCGCATCCGGTTCAGGCAAAAGCACGCTCCTGCGCTGCATCAACCTGCTGACCATACCGGACGAAGGCGACGTCTGGATTGATGGCGTGCGCCTGCCCCTGTCCGACCCATCCCGGCCTCCACGCCGTATCACGGACAAGAAAGCGGTCCGCCTCGCCCGCGCGCGGCTGGCGATGGTGTTTCAGTCCTTCAATCTGTGGGCGCACAGAACAATTCTTGAAAACGTCACAGAAGGGCCGATTCACGTTCTCGGCGTGTCCGCTGCCGAAGCGCGCGAGAAAGCAACCGCCCTGCTTGACCGCGTGGGCATTGCCGACAAGCGCGATTTCTACCCGGCCCAGCTTTCCGGCGGGCAGCAGCAGCGCGCAGCAATTGCGCGTGCGCTGGCGATGGAGCCGAAAATCCTGCTCTTCGACGAACCAACCTCAGCGCTCGATCCGGAGCTGGTCGGGGAGGTGCTGAAAGTCATGCGCGATCTTGCCGATGAAGGGCGGACCATGATCGTGGTCAGCCACGAGATGAGCTTTGTGCGCGATGTTTCCAATAAGGTTGTTTTTCTGCATCAGGGATGCATTGTTGAGGAAGGCGGTCCCGCGGAGATCTTCCAGTCTCCGAAAACCGAGGCATGCCGGAAGTTCCTGTCCAGCGTTATTCAATGACGCCGGACTGCGTCAGGTCGTTCTTTTCTTTATGTTAAACATCGGAGGTTGCTGACTATGCATATCAGAAAATCCCTTTTTATCGCAGCTTTTTCTGCTGCAGGACTGGCCCTGGCGGCAGTCGGCGCACAGGCGCAGGATCTCAGTATAAAGATCGCGACCGAGGGCGCTTACCCTCCGTTCAATCAAACGGCGCCAAGCGGCGAGCTGACGGGCTTTGACGTCGACATCGCCAATGCGCTTTGCGAGGAAATGAAAGCGAAATGCGAGATCGTCGCTCAGGATTGGGACGGCATTATTCCCGGCCTCGTCGCCAGCAAATACGACGCCATCATCGCATCCATGTCGATCACCGAAGAACGCAAGCAGACCGTTGATTTTACCGAACGCTACTATTCAAATTACCTGCGTCTTGTGGCGAAAAAAGGAAGCGACATCAACGGCCTCGATTCGCTGTCCGGCAAGACGGTCGGTGCACAGCGCGCAACGGTTGCCGCTCAGTGGGCGGAAGATAATCTCGGCCGCAACGCCACCGTCAAGCTTTACGATACGCAGACCGCCGCTTACAGCGATCTCGAAGCCGGCCGGCTCGATGCGCTTGCCTCCGATGTCTATCCGGCTTTCGACTGGCTTAAAGACAAGCCCGACTACGAATTCGTCGGTGAACGAATCGAAATCAACGACCTGATCGGCATCGCCGTCCGCAAGGGCGAGGACGATCTGCGCGAGAAGTTCAACGCCGCATTGACCACGATCCGTGAAAATGGCGTCTACGCCAGGATCAACGAGAAATATTTCCCGTTCGACATTTACTGATCACTTTTTCAGCGGGCGGCCTGACCGCCGCTCGCTTCTCCCTGCCTTCATCCTGTAACAAGGCGAATTCCTATGGCTGTGCTGCTGGACGATGCAATTCCTATCTTACGCATTTTCGATGAAGCGAAAGCGCGGGAATTTTACGTCGGTTTTCTCGGATTCAGCGTGGATTGGGAACACCGCTTCAATGACGACGCCCCGCTCTACATGCAGGTCTCGCGCGGCGGTCTTCGCATGCATCTCAGCGAGCACCATGGCGATGCCAGCCCCGGTGCGCGCATTTTCGTTCCCATGCACGGCATAGAGGCGCTTCACGCCGAACTGGCGGCGAAAAACTACAAATACGGCAAGCCGGGCATCAACACGGTCGATTGGGGCCGCGAGATCACTGTCGCTGATCCGTTCGGCAACCGCATCACATTCTGCGAACAAAGCCACTTATCGGCGGAAAATGACGGATCGTAAATGAACGCATCGCAGCATGCGGGCGTATCGCCGCGACGCTGATGAACGACGGGTAGCGTAACGCAATGGATTTTGTCCCCGCCAATATCGGCTTGTTGTCATTCGGCGATCAGGGCTGGGGCGATGAATTGCTGGCCGGATGCCTGATTACGATCCAGCTCGCTCTGGCGTCATTGTCCGTCGGCCTCGTCCTCGGCCTCCTGCTTGCCGGCGCAAAGCTGTCGCAAAACATAGTCCTGCGTATCCTGGCTGAAGCCTACATCGCCTTCATCCGCGCGGTGCCGGAATTCCTCATAATTCTCCTGTTCTACTTCGGCAGCGAACAGCTCCTGCGATATCTGCTTGGCCTTGCCGGCATTTCGATAGCATTCGAGCTGCCGCGCTTCCTCGCTGCCGTAATCGGCCTGTCCGCGATCTTCGCCGCCTATGCCGCCGAGGTTTTCCGCGGCGCATATCTCTCCGTGCCGGAGGGACAAATCGAGGCAGGCGTCGCCATCGGCATGACAAACGGTCAGATTTTTTTTCGTATCCGGCTTCCACAAATGTGGCGCTTCGCCATACCGGGACTCGGCAATCTCTGGATGGTATTGCTTAAGGACACCTCGCTTGCCGCGGTCATTGCCGTGAACGACCTCCTGCGGCAATCCAAGATAGCCGGCGAATCGGAGCGCGCGCCTCTCACCTTCTATCTCGCCGCCGGAGCGCTCTATCTCTTGTTGACCGGTGTGTCCGACATCTTCCGCGAAAGGCTGGAACGCAGGGCTCAGCGCGGTCTGGCCAGGAGCGCGGGGTGATGGCGATCGGACAGAGCTATCGTGAGATCAAGATCTGGCTTTCGGACAGCGCTTGTATCGGCCTTTCGCCGGTCTCTCCGGAGTTGTTCGCCAGGTCCTGCCCGCGGTTTATCGATGGTTTCTTCATCAGTATCGAGTTGCTCGTTCTGGCGTCGCTGTTCGGATTTGTGATCGCCATCGGCCTTGCAGTCGCCAGAACCAGCAATGTCGGGGCGCTCTCCGTTCCGGCCTTTGTCTATTGCTACGTCTTTCGGGGAACGCCGCTGCTCGTGCAGCTATGGATTTTCTATTTCGGATTCGGTTCGTTTGGCGCTGAGGGGCTTGGACCTTTCTGGCTGGTCTTCCGCGACGGTTATTGGGTTGGCCTTGTCGTGCTGACCATCAACACTTCGGCCTATGCGGCGGAAATTTTCCGTGGCGGGATTGTCAATGTCCCGCACGGGCAGATCGAGGCAGCGCTGGCTATCGGCATGGGCTGGTGGACGAAGCTACGCCGGATTATGCTTCCGCAGGCGCTGCAGATCTCATGGCCTGCTTACAGCAATGAGATTATCCTCCTGCTCAAGGGCAGCGCGCTTGTCTCCACCATCACCGTCCTCGATCTCATGGGCCAGACACGAACGGTTTTTTCGCGCAGCTACAATCTGGAGATCTTCCTCTATGCGATCCTGCTCTATCTGGTTTTATCGGGAAGCCTGACGATCATATTACGCATTCTGGAGGCGAGGCTGCGAACACCAACACAGATGAGCCGGCAACACTAGGCCGCGAATGTGCGTGCAGGATGATGAAAGGCATTTTTTGACTTGCGTTCACAACTGAAGAATGAGACATGTGCAACTCAGCTTGGATCGGGGCGTAGCGCAGCCTGGTAGCGCATCTGGTTTGGGACCAGAGGGTCGCAAGTTCGAATCTTGCCGCCCCGACCATATAAATCAATAACTTAGCTGGCATTCTCGTAATTGCATCACCATGACATCCAAACCGCGTCAAACAAACTTCTCCATTGTGCCAGCCGAAGAACTCCGAGCAGCTCGTAAAGAAATGGGCCTTGCACAATAAGAATTTGTAAACAAGTGTGAGCTAAGTCTGAATGCTATTAAGCAATATGAACTAGGGTTGCGATCAATTCCTGGCCCGGTTCGTCTAATAACGATGCATTTCTTGCAAGAAAATTGCAAAAAATACTGCAAAATAATCAACGGCTACAGCTACTATTCCAAAGACGGGTAAACCGTCCTGCCATTCCGGCCCTTACCGACGCGAAGCCGCTAATTCGGGAGGTCATCCCATGAGCGAATGTCCGTCGCGTCGATATCTTACGAAGGCGATCGCGGATCAGTGCAAAGGAATTTGAACGTTGAACTTGGTTCCGCAAACACCCACGCGTCAAGACGAAGTCTTAGTTTCGACCTAGTTAATACTATACGCTCAGCCGTGTCTAAGGCCTAATAACATCCCAGCGACTTTTTTTTCGAGTATTTCTGCAACGAGATTTTTGGATCTCTTGCCGGAAAATGTCATGAGGAACGGGCAGCCGATCGAATCAGCGGGTTTTTCGAGAAGGCAAAACATATTGGTTGAACGCGATACAGGCCACGTTGGGGCGTGCGTCCAGTATGGGCCAGCAAGGGCCTCTGGTAGCTCGGCGCGCCAGAGGAAGGTTTCGCCACTATTTGTCCCTCGGCGTCGTTGTCAGTCACGGCAAGCCTGCGGTGATTCCGGTCGGGGGCTCCATCTAGCCGATCAGGTTCTGTCCGGTCAAAAGGGACATGTGCTATTGCTGCCAGGCTCGGGCTGAGGCCTGCCAGCGGCTTTTACGAACAATCCGTCGGCTGCAGAACCAAATGCAGGAATTGATTGAAATCGCTTTTAGTATAGCTGGAGAAAGGCCCGCCATTGACGAAGCCGCGCCGTCTGTACAGAGCGAGCGCAGGCTCGAAGGCCGGGCCACGGCCTGTTTCCAAGCTCAGGCACCGTACTTGACGTCCGCACGCCTCAGCGATGATGCGCTCGAGAATGGCAGAGCCGGCACCCGTTCGAAGAAAGTCGGGATGGGTGCGCATCGATTTGACCTCGGCAGTCCCGTCCGTCAGCATCTTTAGCGCCCCCACGCTGGCCACTCTGTTACCAAGCCAGGCCGTCCACACGATAACCTCCGGAACCCGCAACCCAGAAAGGTCTAAGGCAAATACGCTTCCTGGCGGCGAATTTTCGTGCATGCCTCGTAGGTGAAGGGCCAGCAATCCCCGCGTTTGCTCGCCCGAGAGATCGTCCTCTCGAATTTCAAATTGCGCTCTCATCGGACCTCCAGAGCACCATAGCGAGACCAGTATAGCCATGGACGTTGCCTCGGCGAAGGAACTTCTGAAGCGCTGTGCGGGCCGGTCCACCCGGTCAGCGTTTCACAAGAGCCCGATTGCCCCGGCAAAGGAATCGCGCCCGAGCAGGTTTACCGCTTCGCGTCTTAAGTGACGGCTCGAAGGCGCGTCTCGACCGAATTGGGCTGATGTCTGCTCAGAGCCCATCCAAGACCTTTGGTGCCGTGCGGCAAACTCGAAACCGGGGCGAAGAGCTGACATTTGATGGGTGTTCAACGGATGTCCGCTCTTCAATTTTACTCACGGAGACAGATTGCCGGAGTTTGTGCTACGGGTTCCACGAATACTTCAAGAGTTATGGACTTGGCCGGACGCGGCAAATTGATCCAGCGATTTTTTGGAGATATCTCAAATGCACAAACATGACATGTCCTCCTGGACCCATGACCACGTCTTTGGCCAGGACAAGGCGCGTCCGGGCGAACGGCGAACGCTCATCATCGTCTTGGTGACAGCCGTCTTCATGGTCGTTGAGATCATTGCCGGGCTTTACTACGGCTCAATGGCACTGCTTGCGGATGGGCTCCACATGGCAAGTCACGCAGCCGCCTTGGGGATCAGCGTCGCCGCTTACGTTTATGCCCGGCGGCATGCCGGTGATAGTCGCTTCTCCTTCGGAACCGGCAAGGTCAACAGCCTGGCAGCGTTCGCCAGTGCGATCCTGCTGGGCGGGTTTGCCGTTGTGATGGCGGTGGAAAGCATTGAGCGCCTTTTCAATCCAGTCGCGATCAGCTTTGACCAGGCAATCCTGGTGGCCGTGCTGGGTCTTGCCGTAAATGGTGCGAGCGCCTGGCTCCTTGCATCGACCCCTCACCATCATCACGATCATGGGCATCATGACCATCATCATCATGAGGAGGACGAGACTGCCTCAGAACTTCACACGGACCACAATCTGCGCGCGGCCTACCTTCACGTCCTTGCCGATGCGCTGACGTCATTGCTCGCAATCATCGCATTGCTGGCAGGCAAGTATGCCGGCGCTGCCTGGCTCGACCCGATCATGGGGATCATAGGAGCCATTTTGGTAGCTCACTGGTCGATTGGGCTTCTCCGCATGTCGGCGAAAGTGTTGTTGGATTGGCAGGCTGAAGAGCCGAGAATCGAGAAACTGCGCAGTGCATTGCTGGCGGATGACAGCGACCAGATCGCAGATATTCATGTCTGGTCAATCGGGCAAAACCAGTATGCTGCCGAGGTCTTAATTGTCAGTGACAACCCACGCAGTCCGAAGCAATACAAAACGCTGATCCCTGACGAGCTGTGCATTGTACATGTGAGTTTGGAGGTTCACCGCTGTGGGGCACGACAGCAGGCCGCTTAACGGCCCGGTCCTCTCACGACTCGTCAGGAGTGCCACGCACTGTTTGGAAAGAGCGCGTGGCATTAACCCTAGTCGCTGCGGACAATGCCGCTGTACTCACCGCGCAATTGCAGCGTTACCGTGACCGCTGACTTGTCGCGGTTCCGCCAGAACCAGCCATGGTCCCCCGCAAATGGGGTCTCAAAGCTTCCTTCGCCTGAGGTTTGGCCGCGACCTTTCTCATAGGTCACATTTTCCCCGCCAGCATGGGCGTGCAGATCAAAGTTGATCCGTCCGCCTTCGGCTATCCAGGCGTAAGTGAGCATTGCACCTTTCTCCATGGTCGCCTTGATCTCGGTGTAGGCACCAGGCTCAAGAGTGAAGGTTACCTCGTCTTTCCATGCCTCTTGGGCATGAGCGGACGCAACGAAAAGGCCGAACACATCATCAATCAGGGATGACGAGTCCTGCGTGCCATGAAGTTTTTCATCTTCTGCCGCTTCTTTCGCCAGTTGTTGCTTCATCTCTCCCATTTCGGTGAGGCCGAGTACACTGCCGACGCCCGTGGGATCGACGCCGTACTCAGCTGGCAGGTAGACCATGACACCAATGGCAGCAGCACCAATGGCGGCAACGATCGACATGCGACGGAGTTGCCGGTTGCTTGGCAAGTCTTCAAGTTTGGGTTGGGGTGCGTTGTACATTGTTCTCTCCAATCATGCGGTGCTGGCGATGTAACCGGCGATCTGTTGGTAGGTTAGCAGCACGCCGAGAAAAACCATGATGACGTTTGCGATTGTGGCCTGACGCATGAAATTCGGGCTCTTGCGCCAGTATCCCATGACAATGAGGATCACGAACAGAGCCAGGAGCTGCCCAATCTCAACACCCACGTTGAAGGCGAGCAGATTGGCCAGAAGGCCATCC
>JAHQVI010000096.1 GCA_019634405.1 Hyphomicrobiales bacterium | reverse complement strand
TCTGGATTTGTCGTTGCCTCCGGTGGAATCGTGGCAACAAACCATCACGTCATCGAGAACCATGACGGCAGCGAAAATGCAATCATCGTTTATCGCGAAGGCGTCAGAAAACGCCCATTTCGCGGCGATGTAATCTGGTTCTCCGAGGAACTCGATCTCGCACTCCTGCAAATCCCCGGACTTGTCGCACCAGCCCTCCCGATCAATGACAGCGAACTGGATAAAGAAGATCGTGTCCGCGCCGCCGGATTTCCAACTACCTCAAACGCCGTTGACCAAGGGCGCGAGGCATCATTGATATCCACGCGAACAGGCGGTCAGGTCAGTCGATATTTCCAGGCCGACTGGAAAAATGCCGGCCGAAAGGTGAAGGTCGTACAGCATACGGCGGCGATCAACCGCGGCAGTTCGGGCGGCCCGCTGATCAATCAATGCGGAGAGGTGGTCGGGATCAATACCTTTGTCGCACGCTCGCATCTGGAGCGGGTTGACGGCAATATCAGCGTCAGCGTGAAGCACGCCACCTTCTTCGCCTCCCACGCAAGCGAACTTGCCTCGATACTTCGCGTACGCCGCATCCCGGCGGATATACGCTCTGGCCAATGCGGGGACGCCATCCTGGGGTCGTCCATGATAACGGCGATCATCACTGCAGGCCTCACCTTCACGCTCGCGCTCGCGGCATGGCGCTTTTTCCTGCCGAAATATGCCGGGGCCGCCAGGCTGACGCGAAACCGGATCAGACAAGGCAAGACCGGCTTGAAGCGTATAAAGACGCGAATCGATCAACCTGCCGCCGGATGGCTCTTGCATGGGCGTCTTCCCGACAGCGGTACCGAAATAGCGCTAACCATAGATGAAAGCCGAATACAGGAGTTGGGCAAGATCATTCTCGGACGCGATCCGGGCTTTTGTGATCTTGTGATCTCTCATGCCACCGTCTCTTCGCGCGGACACGCGAAGTTCTTTCGCAAAGGAGACGGCTTTATGATTTCCGATTTGCACTCTACGAATGGCACCTACGCTGATGGCGTCAAGCTCGGGTCCCCTGGTAAGCCGGATGCCTATCCGCTTCGCGACGGGATGCACATCATCATTGGCGCTGTACATATCGAAGTTTCGCGTATCAGTGCGAAGCAAAGGAATAACCGATGAGTTCAGTCAACCGGCTAGCGCTACCGACCGGCACATTATTACAGGATTTCCAGATTCAGGAAACGCTGGGCCAGGGCGGCTTCGGTATTACCTACCGTGCGATCAATACCGCCCTTGATCAACAGGTGGCGATCAAGGAGTACATGCCGGGTGCGCTTGCAATCCGTGACGGGAACACGTTCGCCGTTCATCCAAACGGGACCGATTCTGAGGATATTTTCAATTGGGGTCTGAAACGCTTCCTTGATGAGGCGCGAATCCTGGCTCGTCTTACCCATCCCAATATCGTTCGGGTTATCTATTATATGAGCCTGAATGAAACCGGTTATATGGTGATGGACTTCCTGCGTGGCCAGACGCTCGGCCACTGGCTTTACGAACGCGGCGGAACGCTGCCGCAGCGGGACATTCTAGAAATTCTCGATCCGCTCACAGACGCGCTCGCCCTCGTTCATGATAACGGGCTCGCCCATCGCGATATCAAGCCGGACAACATATTCATGCATGAGGGAAAGACGCCTGTCCTGATCGACTTCGGCGCGGCCCGTAATGTATTCAGTGGACATAGCCAGACTGTCGCGACAATCGTTACCGCCGGTTACAGTCCGAATGAGCAATATAGCGGGGTTACAGGCCAAGGACCGTGGACCGATATCTACGCACTCGGTGGCGTTGTCTACCGGATGGTCACCGGCGCGGCTCCGCCCGACGCGCCAAGCCGCATTTCACATGAGATGGAAGGCGCGCCCGACCCGTGTGAATCGCTTATCAATATCGCCGATACATCCCTCGATGCCGATTTTCTCCATGCGATCGACTGGGCGCTGAGACTTCGCCCGAATGAACGCCCGCAAAATGTCCGCGAGTGGCGCGACGCGCTCGGTCTTGGCGCGCGCAATGATACGGCGCCAACCATTGTCGTCGACAAAGCCTCGGAAATATTCGACTGGTCGGCGTCTCGGACTGGAGCCGAGACGAAGATTGCCGACGCGCAAAGAAGTGAACCAGATACTCAGGCTCTTCCGCCAGCGAAACGCGGAAAAAATTCATTGATAACCGGCATATCCACTGTTCTTGCGCTTCTCGTCGCCGCGATAACAGCGGCGCTATGGTTCCTGACGCGCGAGGAAGACCGCATCGGCAATGATTTTGCCCAGGGGTTTCCGCTCGGCAAAATCGCCCAGGGGCCAGTTGAGATCAGTGACGCCATCGGAGGACAGGATAATAGCGACGTTATTCTGTTCGATCTCGAAAATGACAGCGAGGTCCGTTTTCACTGGCAAAGCAAAGCGCCGGAGGCAGATCTGAAGCTTTATGACGGGGACGGCGTACGGGTCCCGCTTCTAGCCGAAGATCGTGGCGGCGTCACCGAAATCCTCAGCGGCAGCTACGCACTGGAGATTTCTTCAACCGAAAGCCTTAGTCAGCCTTATATTCTCGAGCTGAATCCGGTCGAGCTCGAAAAACGCCCACGCCCCGGCAAAAGTCCGCAAGACGCTCTTGATCTTGCCGGGCGGGGACGAATGAACGGCAGCGATGTGCTTTATGACGGCCGTATCTGGCCGCGCCAACGCGAACATTTTTTTAAGTTCACGCTGGATCAACCATCGCGTGTATCGGTCGCTCTGGAAATTTCAAACGCAACAGGGAGCCTCTCATTCACCAATGCGAACAGCATTTCCATGGCGATGCGCGCGATCGAAGACGGCAAAGCCGACCCGATCATAGCCAATCTGCCTGCTGGCGAGCATTTCATAGCCATCGGCATGCGTGGAAGAAAACCCTGGGCCTATCGCCTGAAGGTGCAAACGGAACAAGCCATCGGCCAGAGTAAAATCCATAACGCAAGAATTGCCCCGGCTGAAGAAGGCGAGAGCTACGAAACGGCAAGACTTCTTCCTGAGCCGACAATTTCTCCTCAGGATCACCATATCCGTTTCTCTGGCGGAAAAGCCGAACATTACCTGGAACTGCGTCCCAAAGAACCGGGTATATTGAACATTGTTACAACAAACAGAACTTTTACTGAGATCGAAGTTTTCCGCTTTGAGGATGGCGGTAGAATTGCCCGCTCTGCCGGCGAAGATGGCCCCATCAGGGTAAAAACCGCCAGTGAGCGATATATCATCAAACTCAGCGCTGACGACGTCTCGGCCAAAGGTAAACTCACGCTACACATCACGCCGGGGTCCGTTACCGGGCTGACCAAGGACAATCCCGTACAGTTCGGCTCTCTTGGCGAACGCATTATCGGGGATAGCGGAAAGCTGACACCCAAATTGCCGGAGAAATGGTTTTCCTTCAGTCTTGACGAGCCGATGCGCCTTGTCCTTGAAATGGCGGGCCCGGATAATGGTCCTCTGGCTAAAGGCATGGATCTTGCTTTGCACGGCCAACAACCTGACCCGCTGCAATCCCTACCCGTCCGCGAACCGGGCGAAATCCTGATGCGGACAATCGCTCTTGAAGCCGGCAATCATCTGCTACGTCTCAGCGCGCCGGACGGACAGGGCGCCGGTTACACGCTGAAGCTGTTTGCGCTTGCAACACTCGCTGGCAATTCGGGAAACGGAAACGGCGTTGATCCACGCGTTCAGGGCAATGCGACCATAGTGCTCTCCAGCAACATGAGCGCGGAAGAAGGGGTGCGTCTCGCCAAGGCCAAAGCCCGCGCCGATGCCGTCATAAGCGTGAAATCCTTGACAGAAACGGTCAGCATCGGGAATGGAGATCCGGATTTGACTTCGGAATTGCTGAGAGCGCTTGATCAAGGCGTCCCGTATGACGAAAGCTGGCGGGCGCGCTGGCTTGGTAAGAATCGTCTTACCGTTTCGGTTCAAACACGTATCCGTTGGCTGAATGTCAGCAAAAGTTTCAAGGCATCGCTCGGGAAGTCACGCTTCATGACCGGCGAACGCATCCCTGTTGGCCTCAACTCAGGCGAACCGCTGAATATTGGCCTTTTCGCATGGCAGGCTGATGGCTCGATCGGACGAATTTTTCCACCGAATGACGAACAGTCCTATGTGATGGAGTACGGCGAAAAATCCGATATCACAAAGGATATGGGGGTCAAGGTTGCAAGCGCACCGCTGCCGGGCAAGAGCGCGAGCGAGGAAGCGATCCTTGTCGTTGCCTGTCGCGAGCGAGCTCGCTTCGCCAGCCTTGCGCCAACGCTTGCCGAAGCGGCCAGATCAAGCCTGACGCGCGCGATCTCAATACCGGTCTTTCTAGCGCGGCTTGCCGGTTTTTGCCCTGCAAGCCTGCAATTGCGGGTGCTTGAGTATCGCGTTGCGAATCCCGGCGATTAGAGCATCGGACCGCTTGCCTGAAATCATCAATCTGCAACGTTGTCTCTTTGCGCGCTGGCTCCAGCAAAGTTCCCGTCCCGACCGACAGAACCAATCTCAGTGCCGGTCAAGATCGGGTGCTACGCCTTCAAACGCACGCGCGCCGTCAAAAACCATTGATCCAAGCCCATGTCGCCTGGCTGGGCGCACCCGGGATCTTGACATTACCCCCATGCCAGTCCCCGCGATAGAAATGTCAGAGATTTTTTCGCTGATCATTTTGCCCGTCCATTCCATGACCTCCCGTGCCGAAGGAAAACATAGCGGTCGCAAGAGCTTGTCAAATTTAATTCATCCCACAGCCTGTTGCTGCGACGATGAACCTCCCCGACCGCTTTCATGGACGAAACGAAGAAACAAAAACCTTTCAGAAAAAACCAGAACGCGTCCGGCATTCTTGAAAAAACATCCCGATAGCAGTCTGTCAGATATTGAGGCCCGCACTATTTGTTCAGGACAGCATCCGCTGATGCCGGACTGTGAGTTTCTCTCGTTTTCTTGGTAAGCTCATCTGCGGCGTCGGCAAAGCCGGCAGCTTCACCCTCACCATCAAAATGCTGCGAGGGAAACCTGGAATTTGAAGGAATCGCGAGTTGCTGCGCAGGCGCCTCCTTCGGACCGCTATGGGTGTGAACAGCTTTCCACTTCTCAACGAGAACGCGCGCCTGACGTTCAACATCCCGCGGCGCAGTTATGATCGCTTCATCATGCATTGTGGTAATCCAGGCGCGATCCCTGGCGTGCGTCCGCTCCTTACCCAGGATGAGCAGGGCAAGACCAGCAACAGGCTGATGTTTCGTGACCTTGCCTTCCCACATCATGGAACCGAGCAGCGCCTGAGCGGGTGGATACTGCTTACGAGCAGCACTTTCGAGGAAACGCGTCGCCATTCCCAGATTGGGACCAATACCATCTGCCGTGAGGAACAATTTACCCAGTTTGAACAAGCTTTCCGCGTCTTCCAGAATAACGCCGGCGTCGAACAGCAGCTTGCCTGCCCGATTGGGATCCTTCGTTCCATTTGGCGTCCCCACGCCATCTATGAAACAATCGGCCGCCTTTCGCAAAGCGGTCGCCAGCCTGTCGGCATCAGGGTGAAAACGGTCGAAACGGCCTGCGCGATCAGTTGCGTGGATATAGTAAATGCAGGCTTCTTCTACACTGTATGATTTAAATGTCTTTGTATCATAGATCTCAGCCAACTTCAGCAGCGCGGCGAAATTGCCCTGGCTTCCTGCATGCTTGAGAGCAAGGATATCCATGTCGTCATAGCCGGTCTTCAGTTCGCTGATCAACCCAGGCTCGGCATCAGGGGAGGCATTCACCTGGGCCACCACGGCAGCCAAACCTGCCATGGTGAGCGCTAGCGCGGATATAACTCGTTTTATTCTGAACATGCTCCTAATCCGCACTTTACGCCGTCACCTACGGCCTTTTACCCGACTACAATGAAAGAAACCGTATCTACTCTCATTCAGGTGCTTTTTTGCTATATTATTTACAGCCCATTCAACACTAGTAATAAGCGACAAATACTTGACAAGTATTAAACTATTCCGTGGCGATATAACGGCCATTCCCTGGCAAACTCGTACTTTTTTGCATAATTTTTACGGCCAGGCTGTTGCCCAAATTCAAGACAACCAAAATTTAAAATCAAAATCATGAATGCAATTAACTACCCATTCTACGAAGCTTGCCCACTGCTCGCCAGCAGGCGCCTATTCGACGCGTAAGAACAATTCAATGAATTGCTCTGATTTGAATGTTCGGGGAGTTTTATGGCGCAAAAGAGGCGTCAGCGCCCCACACTGTGGCTATGGCGCAACAAATACATATGTCACACAAAAAATGCTTTGTATTGAGGCGCTATTTGCTGCTGATGCAGGCAACAGAGCTGTGGATCTGTGGTATTTATACCACTTAAATAACAGTCTGAATGCGCTTTAGAGCCGCATTCAAGCGCTTTTCAGCCGCATTAGCTTCTACAAGCCGTTCGCGATTCTCTTCGACCACATGTTCGGGCGCTCGCGATATGAATTTCTCATCAGCAAGCTTTCGGTCAAGCGCTCCGATTTCGCCCTGGATTTTTTCGATTTCCTTGCCCAGCCGACTGGTCTCCGCATCCAGGTCAACAATGCCCGCAATCGGCAGCGCCAGCACGCAATCTTTCATCACGATCTGAACGGCGCCTTTTGGAGGGGTCTTCTCGAAGCCCATCGTCTCCAGCCTTGCGAGCCGGGAGACGGTTTCCTCATGGTTGGACAGGCGGGTCTTGAGAGAGCCGTCTGCGCCGCTGATAATCAGCGGGATCCTGACCGATGGCGGGATGTTCATTTCCGAGCGGATCGAGCGGATTTCCGAAATCAGCTCAATGATCCAGGCCATTTCCTCATCGGCCGCCTTATCCTGCAAGCCGGAAAGATTTGGCCATTCGCTGAGGATAAGCATAGCTTTGCGTCCGCCTGCGGCGTCGCCAATGCGCTGCCAGAGCTCTTCGGTAATGAAGGGCATGAACGGATGCAGCATCGTGACGATGCGGTCCAGCGTCCAGGCGACCATTGCCCGCGTTTCGATCTTGGCGTCTTCATCCGCGCCCATCAGGATCGGTTTGGACAGCTCCAGATACCAGTCGCAGAATGTATGCCAGACGAACTGGTAAATCGCGCTGGCGGCATCGTTAAAGCGATAGGTTTCAATCGCTTCGGCAATGGCCAGAGCCGTGCGTTCAGTCTCCCCGGCAATCCAGCGATTGACGCTTGCCTTGGCTGCCTCCGGCTTGAAATCCGCTTGCGGGACGCACTCATTCATCTCAGCAAAGCGCGCCGCATTCCAGAGCTTGGTCGCAAAATTGCGGTAGCCCTCGATACGGCTGACGGAGAGCTTCACATCGCGACCCTGCGCCGCCATGATCGCCAGCGTGAAGCGCAAGGCATCCGCGCCATACCCCTCAATGCCTTTCGGGTAATCCTTCTTCGTATCGCGCTCGATACGCTTGCGCTCATCCTTCTTGGACAACGCCGCAACGCGTTTTTCGATGAGGCCGTCAAGGTCGATGCCGTCGATCAGGTCGAGCGGGTCCATGACATTGCCCTTGGACTTCGACATCTTCTGCCCCTTTTCGTCGCGAACAAGGGCATGGATGTAGACATCCGGGAAGGGTGCGTCTTTCATGAAATGCGTGCCCATCATCATCATCCGGGCCACCCAGAAGAAAATGATGTCGAAGCCGGTGACGAGTACGCTGGTCGGATAGTAGCGCTTCAGCTCCGGCGTCTCCTCCGGCCAACCGAGCGTCGAGAACGGCCAGAGCGCAGATGAGAACCATGTGTCGAGGACGTCTTCGTCGCGGTAAATTGCTATCCCGCCCGAGTGGTCGGCAACGCCGCCAAACGTGTGAGCCTCAGCGGCCTGCTTGCTTTCAGCCACGAATACATAAGGATAGAACTCATCATTGTTCTCAAGGTAATACGCTTCAAATTGCTTGACGGCGTCTTCTTGTGTCTCCGCACAGATGACCTTGGAGAGCGAGCTAAAATCATATTCTCCAAACTTGCCTAAATCCGGACCATACCACGCCGGAATGCGGTGCCCCCACCAGAGCTGGCGCGAGATACACCAAGGCTCAATGTTCTCAAGCCATTGAAAATACGTCTTTTCCCAGTTCTTCGGGATGAACTTCGTATCGCCCTTATAGACAGCTTCCAGCGCCGGCTTGGCCAGCGTCTTGGCGTCCGCGAACCACTGATCCGTCAGGTAAGGCTCGATGACGACGCCGGAGCGGTCGCCGAAAGGCTGCATGATCTTCTTGTCTTCGACCTGGATCATCAGGCCGCGTTCTTCCAGATCCGCCACGATCGCCTTGCGCGCTTCGAAGCGGTCCATCCCGCGGTATTTCTCGGGCACATGCTCGGCATCCAGCATCTGCGCCTTGGTATCCATCAGGATATACATCGGAATGTCGTGGCGCTTGGCGACCTGATAGTCGTTGAAATCATGCGCGCCGGTGATCTTGACCGCGCCGGAGCCGAAATCCGGATCGGGATAATCGTCCGTGATCACCGGAATGTAGCGATCCGCCAGTGGCAGCAGCACACGCTTGCCTACGATCGGCGCATAACGTTCATCGCTCGGATGCACGGCAACCGCGCCGTCTCCCAGCATCGTCTCGGGACGCGTCGTGGCGATGGAAATGTAGTCCCGCGTCTCGCGGACGACGACATTGCCATCCTCATCCTTCTCGACATATTCGTAAGTCTCGCCATTCTCCAGCGGATATTTGAAGTGCCAGAAATGGCCGTCGACTTCCTTGTTCTCGACTTCGAGGTCGGAGATAGCGGTCTCAAAATGCGGGTCCCAGTTCACCAGACGCTTGTCGCGATAGATCAGCCCTTCTTTGTGGAGCTGGACAAAAACGCGCAGAACCGCGTCTGACAGGCCCTCATCCATCGTGAAGCGTTCGCGCGACCAGTCGCAGGACGCCCCAAGCCGCTTGAGCTGGCCAATGATCGTGCCGCCGGACTCTTCCTTCCACTTCCAGACCCGCTCGACGAAAGCTTCGCGCCCCATCTCGCGGCGCCCCGGCTCCTGGCGTTCCATGAGTTGGCGCTCAACAACCATCTGCGTGGCAATACCGGCGTGGTCGGTACCCGGCTGCCAAAGCACGTCTTTCCCCTGCATGCGCGCGAAGCGGACGAGAATGTCCTGCAGCGTGTTGTTCAGCGCATGGCCCATATGAAGCGAGCCCGTCACATTGGGAGGCGGGATAACGACGCAGAAGCTGTCGGCGCCCTCCGTCTTGCCGGCCCCGGCCTTGAAGGCTCCGGCCTCTTCCCATTGACGGTAGATTTCGCCTTCGACAGCGGAAGGCTTATAATGTTTTTCAAGCATCGTATGGATTTCAGGTAAGAATAGCGGCTTGCTGAGCACTTAAACGCTCTGTCACGAACCAGTCAAGGCATGCGAAGAAATTTGCCGAATAATGCTGCAAACGCTGGCGCCAAATCAACCGCTGGATCGCTTGCGAGCCTCGACTATTTCCGTGCGATCGCTTAACTCCTCCCGCACGGCCTCTTCCACGATCCTGAGCAGATTGTCATTGAGCCACTGTATCAGCAGCGGCTTGATCATTTCCTTGATACTGCTTTCCAGGCTCGCTGGCAGGTTCAGCGCGGGCATTGGCGGGCCCGCCTTCTCATCAGGCAACAATATTTGCGGTTCTGCAGATATTTCCGCTGGAGCCTGAACCGTCACGTCTTCCTCAACCACTGTTTCGGCGATTTCGGTTGAGGCAATCGCGGCGGCTTCAACCGTTTCGATCTCCTCGGCCTCGGCCTCGGCAGCCATCTCAGTGACCTCAGCTGCCATTTCCTGGGGTTGATCAGTCTCGTCCGGGTCGTTCGCCGGGCCGTCAGTTACCAACGCTTCTTTCATCTTCAGGTCGAGATCAGCATCCTGCGCGGTCGGCTCCTGCAAATCGGCTTCAGCGTCCTGATTTGCCTGCAAACCGGAAGCAGCATCGTTCGCTTCCGCCATTTCGTTAGGAATTTCGCCGGGTGATGCAAGCGCGCTTTCGAGCGATAAGGCCACTTCGTCCATGAACTCCTGGTCAGCCTTGAGCGCATTGCCGACAGAGGGCGCATTCAATTTTTCTTCCGCAAAATCCGAAACCGTGTCATGGGCGAGTTGCTTTGCCCTCGCACGCAATTCCGTCTCGCCTTCCGGCGGCTCTTCCGCTTCGGGCACCGGCGCGGAGCCAAACACGCGCGTCAGGAACTTGCCGACAGTCCTCCGGTCAGCGGAAACAGATGGTTTGTCTTCGCCTGGCTCATCCTGTTCCGCAAACGTTTCGTTCTCATCCTTAGCTATCGGCAAAGGCATTTCCGGGCCCGTATCCGGCACCGGCATCTGAACGCCCTCGGCCCATAGATCGCGGCGCGAAACGGGAGATGATTTGAGCGGCGACGCAGCTTTGGCGGCCTCGCTCTCTTCCGTGGAGGCTGCAATATCCTCCACTTTTTCAACGGACTGCGTCTTTGCTGCCGGCGCGGATGGATTTTCCAGCCTGCGCGCCGACCAGACCGTTCTGGTTTTCGAGGTGAACGCCTGTTGGGGCTGGCGCAGGTGAGAGGCGGGTGGCTGGCTGACAGATGGAGAAGAGGACGGCTCAACCATCGCTGCGTTTTGCGGTTGCGCTGTCATTTGCTCGGGCTCGGTAAAATCTGGCGCACCAAAATTCTTTGCGTCCTCGGACGCGGCATCGCTCGGGCCAAATTCAATATTGTCTGAGACCGCCTGCCGCGGCTCAGCTGAACTCTCTGGGTTGTTTTGCGAATTCTGAGCTGCCTCGGGAGCGGCGAGACGTTCGACCTCAATCGCCAGATTCGACAAAACCTCGTCGAGATCGTCTTCCTCCGGAGTTGGCTCGGGGAGGAAATCTGGTAATGCAGGGGGCGCTTGCAACTCTTCGGGCAGATCATCAGGCTCCGCGTTTTTGGGTGTAACTGCGGGGGCCTCTACCATCTCCTCGGCGAGCATGAAGTCTTCGGTAAGCTCGAAGATCTCGTCACCGCCCTCGGCAAGGCTATCCTCTCTTGCCTCCATCGCATCAGCGGTGTTGCTGTATGTCTCCGAAGGTTTAGCATCTTCTTCGAAGGACGCGGTTTCCAGATCCCTGCTCGATTGCCTGACAGGCTCGTTCAGCAGCGACCGATTCGACGGCGTTGACGACGTCCCGTCCTCGGAAATGATATCCCTGATTGAAGCAAGAATTTCTTCAATCGACGGCTCCGACGACTGCCCCGGTTTTCGCATCAATTCCTCCACCGTCACTAAACGGTCCGCGTCACCCGCGTGCTAAGGAATCGCTCAAAATGCAACAAGATGCAACACATTAAGACATATCGCACCGCGCGTCATTCAACGTCGCAAAGGCGGGTCGGTTTTAAAAATGAACGCGCTACCCAATGTCTCTTGTTGTCAGCGAACGGTATAGGCTGGACCATCACCCGATTGCTGCTCTGGCGTCTTGCCAGAAGCTGTAACCGGGGCAACTTCGGTCTCCCATTCGCCTTCTTCAACAGACGTACTCCACCCAATCCACTTACGTTCGACTTCACGATAATTCTGGGTGGCGTCATACTGCTCCACCGGCAGCTTGATCGTTGCCGCAGAAAGACGTCCCATCGCATCGAGCAGCGCATAAGAGGCCACTATATAGTCACGCCGGGACGTCACTAAGTCAACCTGCGCATCCAATGCATCCTGTTCGGCATTGAGGACATCAAGAACGGTTCTTTGACCGACTTTTTCTTCCTCGCGCACGCCGCGAAGCGCTATGTCCGTCGCTTCAACCTGTGCGCGGTCAGATGCAATCTGCGCTTGCGCAGCGGTGAAGTCACCCCAAGCCGAAATAACGGCAGCCCGGACAGATTCACGCGCCGCATCAATCAAATGACGCAATTGCGCACGCGTTTCAATTCCGCTGCGAATACGGGCGGAAACCTGACCAGCCTGGTATATCGGCACAGAAAGAACGCCGCTAACTGTCGTGGTCTGCGTACGCCCCTGAGTCCCGCCAACTCCGCCGCCGCCTTCCGTATTATCATAGGTGGCTTCCAGATTCACGGATGGAAGCAACTCGCCCTTGATTTCATCGATTGCGTGCTGCTGGGCGCGTTCAAGAAACAGCGCTTCCAGAATCTGCGGGTTTTCTCCCTCGGCGATCGCAATGGCTTCCTCTAGCGATCCCGGCAATTCACGGGCCGGCCCCGGCTGGCTCAAATTTGTAGGCATATGGCCGATGATCTGCGCATAGGTTGCCCGGCTGGCCTGAAGCAGAGCCTGCGCCGCGCTGATCGCCGATGTGGCGCCGCTGACGCGTGCATCGGCCTGCGCGACATCGGTTCTGGTCACTTCGCCAACCTGAAAGCGATCCTTTGTTGCGCGCTGCTGCTGTTCGAGAACGCGGCGATTGCTGCGCTGCAGAGACAGAACAGCTCCATCACGGACAACATTGACGTATGAGGTCACGGCCAGCAGCAGCACATCCTGCTCGGCGTCGCGAAGGCTTTCACGACCGGCTTCGACCTGCGCCTCGGCTCCGCGAATCGCATTCCGCGTCCGGAAGCCGCGGAATATGGGCTGAGACAGGGTAACGCCGTAAGAATTCACATCCGTATCACTGTTCGGGCCGCCGCCGGTTACATCCGAATAGCTGTAAGTCTGAGAAACGTTGCCTATAACGGTCGGACGGTAATTGGACCGCGCCAGCGGCACGCCCTCATCCGTGGAGCGCAGCTCAGCGCGCGCAGCCTTCAAAGTCGGATTATAGAGATACGCTGCAGCCAGCGCTTCCTGCAAGGTCTCCGCTTCTGCAACATCAACTGGCGCGATGCTAACCCCCAAACACGCGACCAGTACGGCCGACAGCGTATGCATGCGCCAGAAATGCCTACGAACCGCAGCTACAGCCTGCTTCTTGCTCATTTGCATCTCGTATTTATTCCCTTCAAAAGCACGGCCCAAAACGTGCTTGTGGGGCGACACCCCGTATGTCGCCATTACTTGCATTCAGTAATGCGCAGAAGATAAAGAAGGGGTAAACTACAAACCCGAATTCTCCCAAACAAAGGCATCGTTTTTCTACGCAAGTTGCCAAATTGCAGCTATTGGTTTCAATTTTAGCTAAAAGGCGAATTCAGTTGTAGTCGTGAAGCCCGGCAACATCGGAGCGCCGGCATCAAATTCCGTAACCGATTGAATTTTATCGCCTAATCTGGTGAACTTGGTCGCTTTTGCTGACACCTCATTCCCGATCAACGCCACAAGCCGTCCCCCCGGCGCGAGTTGTTTCAACAGCGTCTCAGGGGCCTCAGTCAATCGGCCATTCACAAAAATCACATCAAATTGCGCTTCCGCCGGTGCACCGTCAGCCAACGGACCGATTACGGATTTTACCCCGGCCAGCCCTTCTGATTCGATCGCATCCTGAGCAACCAAAAGCAGGCCTGCATCCGTTTCCAGCGCGACAACCTCCTTGCCAAGCTGGGCAAGAATTGCGGTCGAATAGCCAGTCGCCGGACCAACATCGAGCACACGGTCATAGGTGCTAACCCGTGCAAGCTGAATCAGCCTTGCCAGCACCATCGGCGCAAGCAAATAGCGCTCCGCCTGCCCGTCTCGCGACGGCTCGACTCGCAACGGACCATCCATATAGGCCAGCGACTGCAGAGATGGGGGCACGAAAGCCTCCCGGGGCGTCCGGTAAAGGGCTTCCAGAAGCCTCGCATCGGTGACGTTATTGGGACGGATCTGCGACTCGATCATAGCCGCACGCTCTACCTTGTAATCAGTCATCTGCCTGCCCGACCTGAAATCTCAACGCATTCGACAATGGCCCTAGCGCCGACTCACGACAAAACTCAACATTCGTAAGTGATGTAAACGGGTTCGCACCGCAGCGCCAGAGGGCATATTCATTCGGTTAACAAGGCAAAGTATATTTTCACATGTTTAGCGTCCGCAGAGCGCTTTCATGCAAGGCCGGGCTGCAACTGGCCAGTACATTACCGCCATTCCCGGCATCTGCGCCGTCCCATGTGGTTACGCATCCGCCCGCAGCCTCAATGATCGGTATGAGCGGCGCGATATCGAATGGTTTGAGACGGGC
Source organism: Hyphomicrobiales bacterium (assembly GCA_019634405.1). Lineage (GTDB taxonomy): Bacteria > Pseudomonadota > Alphaproteobacteria > Rhizobiales > Rhodomicrobiaceae > JAHQVI01. The sequence goes on along the minus strand of JAHQVI010000096.1, from coordinate 8,815 downwards.
CTCTGCAACAATATCGACAAGACCGGAGGCCAGCATGCAATACATGTAGCAATCCGCGCCGTAACGGGTCATACGGCAATTTTTCCCCAGCGCATAAAAACGGTCGGCATCCTCACCCTCAAACATTTCAGGCGTCGTCGCGCCTAAAATAGCGGTATCGAGCGTGGCGCTTTTGCGTGTGGAAATCTCCTTTTCGCCTTGCCGATTCCTGAAAAAAGCGCCATCCGGCCCGCCCCAGAAGCGCTCACCGAGATAGGGCTGGTCCATCACGCCGATAAGCGGCTTGCCGTTTTCGCTGAGCCCGATCAGCGTGCCCCACAAGGGCAAACCGCAGATAAAGGCCCTTGTGCCATCGATCGGATCCAGAACCCATTCATAAGCGCCGGCGGCCCTACGGCGCGGAAATTCCTCACCAAAAATGCCATGGTCAGGATAGCGCGCCTCGATTTCCACCCGCATCACGCGCTCCGCCGCACGATCAGCGGCGGTTACAGGGTCAAATCCATCCTGGTCCTTGTTCTCGACTTCGCCGAAATTGCGAAACATCGGTAAAATTTCGGCTCCAGCGCTGTCGGCCAGCCCATGAGCAAATTCGATGAACTCGGATATATCGCCCGACATGTCAGATGTCATATTCTGGCCGCCACTATACGTTGTTAACCGGGATTAATAGATTGATAAGCATTCGCATTTAATCTGCATTTGCCCTAATCAGCCTGCGTGGTGAGTGAGCACCATGTGGTTTTTCAGGCACGAGGATGCACGGTTGCAGAAATTTTTACACTCTCTTCTTGATTTTTGTGCACCGCAATGTCATCTTTTGCATTGCGGGATGACTGTTAATTCAGTCTACCGTAGCCCTCCTTGGGCGTTTCCTCCCTAGACTTGGGTCGTTCGAGCCTCGAACGACCCCTTTTTTTTATTCAGCCGCTGTTCGCTGTGGTTGTAGACAGGATGGCAGAGTTTCGATCATGATTCCCGCCAGTCCAGTCAGATGCGCGCGCAGATTCCGAAAATCGCGCCGCAGACCCAACGTCTCCTCATCCATGTAAAGCCCACGGTTCACCTCGATCTGCAATGCATGCCGGGCATGATGCGGCGTGCCGTAGCGTTCAGTGATATATCCGCCCGCATAGGGTTTGTTGAGCGCCACGCTGTAGCCGAGCTCGGTCAGATATGTCTCGACAAGCCGTACCATCTCTCTCGGACAGGACGCGCCGAACCGGTCTCCCAGCACAAAATCCGGGCTTTGACCGTTCCCCTTCTCGCGGGCATTTGACGGCATGGAATGACAATCCACCAGAACCGCGTAGCCAAAGCGGTCCCGTTTCGCATCAAGAAGATCGTTCAGCGTCTGGTGATAGGGTTTGTAGAGCCGGTTGATCCGTTCCAGCGCCGCATCGAGTTTCGGCGGCGTCCGATATATTTCTTCCTGTTCGTTCACGACACGGGCAATCGTGCCAAGACCGCCGACAACGCGCATGGAATGCGAATTGGCGTAATCTGGCAGCTCTTCCCGGAAAAGGGCCGGATCGAGTTCATATGGCTCGCGATTGAGATCAAGGTAAGCGCGCGGGAAATGGGCGTGCATCAAGGTCGCCCCCGCGCTGACAATGCCTGACAGAAGCAGGTCCATATAGGCGTCTTCGGACTTGCGAAGCGCGACCGCGGTCAATCTCGACGCCTTCAGGAAGACGCTGGGATAGGTCCGCCCGCTATGCGGAGAATTAAAGACCACCGCCGTCTGCGTGTTCTCGGGATGCTGGACCGTGAAGGGCGGATTGAGCTCAGCTTCTATCGCTTCCGCCTCGCCTTCATGAATTTTGCGAATATACTTGCCGAGTTTCACCAACATGCCCCACTCATTGACTTCCTGCAGATCCGCGAAGAATCATGCCTGTGATGCCGATGGCGAACGTAAACATTGGAAAATCATTTTGCAGAATATTCCTGCCAAACACCAAATCTCTTTTCATCTTAATATGCACGAAAATCCGTCATTGTGGCTGATTGAGATGGTACCGAACGCTGCGGAAATGGTAGCTTAACGCAGTTTGCAAATATCGAATGTAGAAAAAAGACCTATAACGCTAAATTTCAGCTTATGCCCGATAAACCCGTTCTGTTCTGGTTCCGGCGCAATCTACGCATCGGAGACAATCCCGGTCTCGCCGCAGCGGCGCAAAGCAACGCGCCGGTCATCCCTTTTTTCATACTGGATGAAAAAGCTGAAGCAGCCACCGGCGGCGCCAGCCGATGGTGGCTCTCACGCAGTCTCGCAGCGCTCGGCAAAGACCTACAATATCACGAATCACGGCTGATTTTGAGGAAAGGTCGTTTCAGCGAGGAAATTGCAAGACTCGCCACGGAAACAGGCGCGAAAGCACTCTATTTCACAAGAGGGTACGAGCCGGACATCGTACAACTTGAAAATGTTCTGAATTCAGACCTGCGCGACAGCAAAATTGACTGCAAACGATTTGGCGGACAGCTGCTCGTTGAACCGGAACACATCGCCAACGCCTCGGGCGAACCTTACAAGGTCTTTACGCCATTCTATAAGACCTGCCTTGGGAAGGAGACGATCGGAGAGATTGCTTCTACGCCTGGCAAAATCGCCGCCCCTGCGGAATGGCCCGATAGCGCCTCGCTTCAGGACTGGGCCCTGGAGCCATCGAGGCCGGACTGGGCGAGCGGCATTCGCAAATACTGGAGCCCCGGCGAAGAAGCGGCGACAGCGCGCCTGGCGTCTTTCATCGGCGAAGCGCTTGAAAATTATGCCGAAGGCCGGGATTATCCGGATGTTGACGGCACATCGCGTCTCTCACCCTATCTGGCTTTCGGTCAAATCAGCCCGCGGCAGGTGTGGCATGCTGTCAAACACGCAGCACATCGCGAAACCGGTCTGGACAGCGGCGCGAAATCCTTTATCCGCGAATTATACTGGCGAGAGTTCTCCACGCACCTTCTTTATCACTGGCCCTCGCTTCCCGAGAAACCATTTCGTCCTGAATTTGCGCAGATGCCGTGGAAGAAGAGCAAAAAGCACCTGAACGCATGGCAGAAGGGAAAAACGGGCTATCCCATCGTGGATGCGGGGCTGCGCCAACTCTGGGCCATAGGCTGGATGCACAATCGCGTTCGGATGATCGCCGCCTCACTTCTCACCAAACATCTGCTCATCCACTGGCGGGAAGGCGCCGACTGGTTCCGGGATACGCTTGTCGACGCCGATCTCGCCAATAATTCGGCAAGCTGGCAATGGGTTGCCGGGTCAGGCGCGGACGCCGCACCCTATTTTAGAATTTTCAATCCGGTTATTCAGGGCGAAAAGTTCGATCCCAAGGGCGATTATGTGCGCGAATGGGTGCCGGAACTGGCCAATCTGCCCGGCAAGCATATTCACGCGCCATGGAACGCGCCGGAAGACGTCTGCAAACAAGCCGGCGTCACACTCGGCAAAGACTACCCCTTCCCCATAATCGAACATAAACGGGGCCGCGAGCAGGCGCTTGAAGCTTATGAATTCGTGAAAGCCGCCGCCGGTTAATATCAGAAAAAGAAGGGAATTCAGTCGACAGCGAACTCACACTTGTTATTGCTGGCATTCTGCCTATGCTTCATTGCAACGCTATTGTCAGGGCAGATCTGGATAGGGCAAATACCGGACTGAACCACAAACGAAGTTGGAGAGATTCGCCATGCAATCGGTAGCAATGAGCGATGGCTGCAAAATCTGTTATCGCTTCGATGGTCAGGCAGACGCGCCTGTCCTGCTTCTGTCGAATTCATTGAGTTCGACGCTCGCCATGTGGGAGCCGCAAATGGCTGAGCTCTCCGGGCAATTTCGCGTGCTGCGTTATGACAATCGCGGCCACGGCGAGTCCGACGTGCCGCCAGGGCCCTATACGATCGAGCGGTTTGGACAGGACGCAAAAGAACTGCTCGAACATCTCGACGTCGCACCGGTCGCATTTTGTGGGCTTTCGCTTGGCGGCATGGTCGGCATGTGGCTGGCGGGTCATGCGCCGCAACTTCTGACCCGCGCTGTTTTCGCCAATACAAGCGCATATTTCGGCACGCCCGACGTTTGGAACCAACGGATTGCGTCTGTCGAGAGCGGCGGAATGCAAACCGCCGCCGAAGCCACGATACAGCGTTGGCTGACCCAGGAATTTCGTGACGCCCAGCCGGAGATTACCCAAAAAACCTTTGATATGATCACCAGCAATCCGGCTGCCGGATATCTTGCATCCGCCCCCGGCGTCAGAGACGTCGATCTACGCCTGATTTTGCCTAATATCAAAACGCCTGCTCTCGTCATTGCCGGCGCGCTTGACCCTTCGACGCCGACGGCCATGGGCGAAGCCATCGTTGAAGCCATACCGGACGCGCGGCTGGCTATTCTGGATGCCGCCCATCTGTCCAATATCGAGAAAACCGAAGAGTTTAACCGGCTGGTCCTAAGCTTTCTGTCCCAGTACTGACCGTTTGCCGCAATTCGTGTAAAGCTTCGTTCCGGTTTGACTTTGTCAATTCGGCATTTTCCTTGTATTGAGCAAAGATCGATCAGCGGCCTTGCCACCGGACATGCACTATGCCCAACTACGATGTAATCTTTGCAGGCGGAGGATTGTCATCGTCGCTGGCTGCGTACAGGCTGAAAACCTCGCGACCCGACGCGAATGTGCTCGTCATCGAAAGCGGTCCTACGCTCGGCGGCAATCATACGTGGTCGCTGCACCGTACCGACCTGACACCGGAACAGAATAAGTGGCTCTCGCCCTTCATCCGCTATTGCTGGGACGGACAGCAGGTCCGTTTCCCGGGCTATGAACGCAGCCTTTCGACACAATACCAGTCCATCACATCGGAGCGTATGCACTCGGTTACCGCCGGGGCTCTGGGAAATGCAATCCTCCTGAATACCCAGGTTCGATCGCTTGGCGAAGCGGAGGTTGTCCTGGAAAACGGTGAGACCCTGACTGCGCGCTGCGTGATCGACGGGCGCGGCCCGGTTGCCTCCCGGCATCTCGATCTGGGGTTCCAGAAATTTGCCGGTCTCGAATTACAGCTGAATCAGCCGCACGGCCTTGCAAAACCCACGATCATGGACGCCACCCCCAGCCAGGATGACGGCTACCGTTTTGTATACACGCTCCCCTTCAGCGAAGAAACCGTCCTGATCGAGGACACCTATTACGCCAACGGCCCTGCCCTCGACAGGGAGGTCCTGCACCGGAAAATTCTCGATTATGCAGCGCGGCGCAATTGGAGTGTCAGCAATGTCATCCGTAGCGAAGAAGGCACGCTCCCGATCCTGCTTGGCGGTGATATTGACCGCTTCTGGTCCGAAGGTGGCAGCGGGGCGGCAAGGATCGGCCTGCGCGCATGCCTCTTTCACCCCACGACAGGATATTCGCTGCCCGATGCCGTCAGAACCGCCGATGCGCTTGCTGCGCTCCCGGAGCTGACAACACAAGGTGCCGCGGCAAGGATCGAAGCCCTGTCAAAACAGCTCTGGAAGCGGGGAGGCTTCTACAGGATGCTTAACCGCTTTCTCTTTCTTGCCGCAAAACCGGAGCGCCGGGTTGAAATCATGCAGCGTTTCTACACATTCCATGAACCGCTGATCGAACGCTTTTATGCAGGCCGGCTAACCCCGGCGGACAAGGCGCGCATACTCGTTGGCCGTCCACCGGTTTCGGTTTTCAGCGCATTGGGAATGATGCGCGAGAACCGTAAGCAGATCGCACGCCTGAGCAAGTTGAGCAATTACAATGGATGACATCGTCGCATTCAGCCGTGAACGCATCGAAAAAGGCTCCAAGAGCTTTGCCGCAGCGGCTCGCCTGTTCGATCCCGATACGCGCAACCATGCCTATATGCTTTATGCCTGGTGCCGCCATTGCGACGATACGATCGACGATCAGGACCTCGGTTTCGCTGCAAGCGGACAGGACCCGGCAAGCCCGGCTGAGCGGCTTCAACAGCTCAGAAAAAAAACTCAGCTCGCCGTTCGGGGCGAATGGGACGAACCCGTATTCGGCGCATTGGCCCGCGTGGTGAGCGAATGCAATATCAGCGAAACGAATTTGATGGAGCATCTCGACGGCTTTGCAATGGATGTTGATGAACGCCAGTATGAGACGCTTGAGGACACACTGTCCTATTGCTATCACGTTGCTGGCGTCGTCGGCGTCATGATGGCAACCATCATGGGCGTTCGTGATAGCGAAACGCTAGATCGTGCATCAGATCTTGGAATTGCATTCCAGATCACGAATATCGCCCGGGACGTCATGGATGACGTCGCGCTCGGGCGAGTTTATCTCCCGGCGGAATGGCTCCGCGAAGAAGGGTTTAACGACATCGATCTGTCCGATCCGATCCATCGCGACAAGATCTACGCCGTGACTGACAGGCTGCTTGCCATCGCCGACCAGTTCTACCTTTCCGCCCGGCACGGTATTGCGTCGCTGCCATTTCGCTCGGCCTGGGCGATCGCGGTTGCGCGTTTTGTCTATCGCGATATTGGACGTCTCGTCCGTCAAAGAGGGACGTCGGCCTGGGACAGCCGCACAAGTGTCAGCAGCTCACGAAAACTGTTCGGCGTCGCACGCAGTTTAGCCACAATTGCACGCTCACATGGGCACGGTCGCATAGAAAACATACCGTCCAGAGACGGGTTGTGGACCCGTCCACGTTCAACCCGGGCAGTCGCCCAACACGTTCGCAAATAAGCATTTTATTGACATAACCGACGTAGTCTGACAATCAAGCGTCACTCCTTCATGCCTTTAAGCCTTTACTTAATATTTAATAAAATTTTTAAGTTTCCAAGTTAACCCTTACCATTATACGCTCCTAGGCTGGATTGGGGTTAGGTGATGCGTAATGAGGCCGAAATATGAACGATGTTTCATGGAAAAAAATCCTGGAACAAGTTGATCGCAAGCAGCAACTCGGTTCCGATGCGGATATGCAGCATCACCCTGCATGCGCTTATCCCCCGGAACAGCATTCACAGTCTGATGCGGACTGGTCCAAGCTCGACCCTGCGTTTGCGCCGGAGGTCCGCCAGGATCGCAAACCAGCGCGCGCGCGCCAGCGCCAATCGCTGCGACAGCGGCAACCGTCTCCAGGCCAGCATGCAACGCAGCTTAAAATGCGCATGGAGCAGCATTCGGCAAAAGACGTGCTGGTGATACCACAGCAACAGGTCCGACCAGCAAAGACCTTTGGCGATAATACGCGTAATTTTGTTGCGCTCTCCCTCGCCCTGGCCGTGGTTGTTTATACCGGCTACCAACTCAGCAACCGCGCGCCCGATATCGGCGCAGACAACGAGCTTACCAGCGCACGGCATGCAAATAACGCCAGTTATGCGGATGTTTTTGGCGCGGATAACATCGAACCGCTCAGCAGTCGATTTGATCTGCGTTCATCTCTGGCGTCACAATCGAATGCGCTACCCGAAAGCCTTCCAGCCTCCGAAACCACTGGAGCTATAACAAAAATCGATCCCGACGATATTGCAAACATGCTTCCCGCAACAGATCTGCAAAAAATTGAAACCGAAGATAGCGAGAAGCTGATCCTTAGTCGCGGCCGCAATATTCTGGAACGTGGCCATGTCTCAGGCGCGAGGCTGATCTTTGAATATCTGGCGGATCGCGGCAGTGCGCTTGGAGCCTTTGCTCTCGCACAGACCTATGACGCAAACTTTATCAGCAAACACGCCTTGCCCGCTGACGCCGCCGATCAGGCGATGGCCAATCGGTGGTATCAAAAGGCCGCTGATATGACCGATCTTGCGCAAGCGGCAAATCAATAAGAAAACGCCGGGTGATTGCTCATCCCGGCGTAAATCGAAAGATCAGACCTAGTCTCAGCCGACAATCTCGTGCTCATCGAAATTGAGTGCAATTTCTGCTGCCGCATTATCCAAGCTGTCTGAGCCATGCACGGAGTTGCGCTCGATATTTTCAGCGAATTCCTTGCGAATCGTTCCGGCATCGGCCTTGGCCGGATCGGTCGCGCCCATGACTTCACGGTTTTTCAGGACGGCGTTTTCTCCTTCCAGCACCTGAACGACGATAGGTCCGGACGTCATGAATGCTACGAGTTCGCCATAAAAAGGACGCTCCTTATGGACTTCGTAGAATTTCTCGGCCTGTTCCTTCGTCCAGCGCACGCGCTTTTGCGCTACAACTCGCAGACCTGCTTCTTCCAGCTTCGCAATGATGCTGCCTGTCAGGTTGCGCTCCGTCGCATCCGGCTTGATAATTGACAATGTGCGTTCGACTGCCATGAGTTTTCCCTGATTTGGTAATTTGCCCCGTCGCGCTTATAGCCTTGGTATAGGCTAGCTGCAAGATGCGAGCTTCCCGTGTGGGATTTGCTGTGGCATCTATGGGTAAAATCGCGCTGAACCGCATTCCCACAAGACAGTTTCAAACATATGCTGCACATACAGGACCTGATACACCGCATTGAAGGCCGCCTGCTGTTTGACAAGGCGACGGCAGGAATTCCGGCCGGGCACAAGGTTGGTATTGTCGGGCGCAACGGCACCGGCAAAACGACATTGCTGCGCATCATCTCCGGCGAACTCCATCCCGATGACGGCGCTATTTCATGGCCCAAACTGGCCCGCATCGGCGGCGTGCCGCAGGAAGCGCCTGGCGGACCGGAAAGCCTGATCGAAACAGTGCTGGCCGCTGATGCGGAACGGGCGTCTCTGCTCGCCGAATCGGAGACCACCGCCAATCCTGAACGCATTTCGGAAATCCAGCTCAGGCTGATCGACATC